>CAZOMK010000150.1:0-3702 GCA_964580615.1 uncultured Lachnospiraceae bacterium
TCGAAACGAACGGAATAGGCATCGCAACCGATACGGCGGGCATTGAGGAGATCGTATCCGAGGTCGGCAGAATGGGAAGCGCCGAGGATATGGAAAAGGCGCTCACTCAGGAGGGCTTGGCTATCGACGACCCCGTCAGAATGTACCTCAAGGAAATCGGTAAGGTTCCGCTGCTCGATTCCGAAAAGGAGCTTGAGCTTGCAAAACGCATGGCAGGCGACGAGCAGGCGAAAAACGATCTCGTTGTCGCAAACCTCAGACTTGTCGTTTCCATCGCGAAGCGCTACGTCGGAAAGGGAATGTTCTTCCTTGACCTCATTCAGGAGGGTAACCTCGGTCTGATGAAGGCGGTCGATAAGTTCGACTATCAAAAGGGCTATAAATTCTCAACATACGCAACGTGGTGGATCCGTCAGGCGATAACACGTGCGATTGCGGATCAGGCAAGAACGATCAGAATCCCCGTTCACATGGTTGAAACGATCCATAAGGTGTCCCGCTATTCGCGTCAGCTTCTTCAGGAGCTCGGTCACGAGGCTTCTGCCGAGGAAATCGCAGAAAAGCTCAACATGACCCCCGAAAAGGTTCGCGAAATCATGAAGATCGCACAGGACCCCGTTTCTCTCGAAACTCCTATCGGTGAGGAGGAGGATTCTCACCTCGGCGACTTCATCGAGGATCAGGAATCGCCCGCGCCGCCGGAGGCTGCGTCCTATGCGGTACTCAGAGAGCAGCTCGCAGAGGTGCTTCATACGCTTACCCCTCGCGAAGAGCTCGTGCTTAAACGCAGATTCGGCCTCGACGACGGAAAAACAAGAACGCTCGAAGAAGTCGGCAAGGAATTCAACATTACCCGCGAACGTATCAGACAGATCGAGGCGAAAGCGCTCCGTAAGCTCAGACATCCCAGCCGTTCCAAGCGTTTGAGAGATTTTCTCGATTGATCTGCTTGTCTTGTTGCACAAAAAAAACGCGCGGAACTTGTGCAGTTTGAACGATGCGAAAGTGATGTAGCACAAAAACCGGTGCGAAAAATTGTGCAATTTGCACTTCGAATGTGAAAAATACGTAACGAAAAACGACTGAGTTTTGAAAAACTGACGAAAAGCTCGTCTAAATACCGCTTGACAGTTTTGATTTGTTGAGTTAAAATAATAAAGGTATACTTAGTGTGGCTGTGTATGCCGATTGTTTAGGAGGAAATTCCAATATGAAAAAGAATTTTTTATGTATGTTACTTTGCGTTGCGATGCTTATGTCGCTTGTGCTCACGAGCTGTTCCATCAGTAGCGGCGACGTTGAGACTGTCGAGGGCGATGACGAAGCAAATCTTTCCGAAAGCGATCGTACGCCCGTAACGCTTACTTTCTGGCTCCCCGCTGAAACGGCAATTGACGAAGAGACCGTTGCTATGGTTCAGGGCGCTATGAATACATATCTTAAGTCTAATTTTTCTACTGCCGTAGAGCTTAAGATCTTCTCCGAAGAAGCTTACAAGGCTGCTGTGGACGAAAGACTTGACGCTATCGAGGAAAAGGCAGAGCAGGATAGAATCGAAGAAGAAAAGCGTAAAGAAGAAGAAAGATATAACCGTCTCAACGGTATCACAACAGAGGCAACAACTCCCCCCGAAACCGAAGAAACGGTAGTTGAGACTTTTAAGGATGAATACGGCGTAACGCAGGAGAAGTATCCCGCAGTAAGCCCGTATCAGCTTGATATCTTCCTCATCACTGATTACAGCGATTACCTTGCTTACATCGAGCGTGAGGCACTTTCCGATCTCAGCACGACAATAAAGGGTACATCCAAGGTGCTCAATAGCTATATTTATCCTCATTTCCTTACGGCTGCTGCATTTAACGGCGCAACCTACGCGATACCGAACAATCACGCTCTCGGTGAGTTCAAGTATCTCCTTCTCAATAAGGAAATGGTTAAGAAGTACAGCTATGATGCAGATAAGCTTGCAGCCGCAGTTCTTTCCGAAGGTAACCTCAGCGGATGCGAGGAATTTATTAACGATATCATTAAATACGAAAAAGAAAGTGACGTAACACCTCTTCTTTCTTGGACAGATCCCGCTGGTATGTACTATTGGAGCGATGACGGCGAATGGAGCGTTCTCGCATCCAATTTCGGTGCAACCCCTTCTTTTAACCAGGCAAGCTCGATCGGAAGCATCTTCAAAAACAACATTTATAAGGCTAACTTCAAGCTTATGAAGGGTTTTGAAGAAGCAGGCGCTATTGCCGAGGATCCCGCAAACTGCGATAATTTCGCTGTCGGCGTTATCGAAGGCACCGCAACAGACGCGGCTGTATATTCCGAAGAATATTACATCTACACTTACGATTACCCCAAGGCAACTCAGGAAGAACTCTTTGCAGGCGCTTTCGCTGTAAGTTCCTACACGGCTAACTTCGATCGTGCAATGGAAGTTATCGTTGCTCTTAATACCGTTCCCGAACTTCGCGACATTCTTCAGTACGGTGTCGAAGGCATTCATTTCAATTATAACGCAGACGGTACTGTTAAAAAGCTCACCGATGATTACAACATGAACATCCTCTACACAGGTAATGTTTACATGGCATCCCTCGAAGAGGGCATGAATCCCGATCTTTGGGAAAATGCTAAGGAAATCAACCTCAGCAGCTATCTCACTCCTTTCTCGTTCGTTCCCGGCCTCAGAAATGAAAACAATAAGGCAAACTACGACGAGATAGAAAAGCTTTCCGCCGACCTCTATGAAAGACTTATGGCAGTATCTCTCGAAGACGTTGACGCTTTCTTCAAGGAAGCCGAAGCAGAGATCTCCGCTAATGAGCTCTTCAAGCAGATGACGGACGGTACATGGGAAAACGGCGCATCGTTCATTTATTCTTCGTTCTACGCAGAGCACTTTGCAACCGAAGAACCCGATGAAGGCGGCGCAGACGCACCTCCCACGGAATAATCAAATAAAAGTCAAAAAAGCGCAGATCAGATCTGCGCTTTTTTGCGAAAAAACGAAAAAATGTTGAAAAAACAGGGAAATGCGTATTGACAAAAAAACTTCGGCGTGATATCATAATATGGCTTGTGCAAAACGCACGGTAATAATAATTCACACACGGCGCAAATGGTCACGATCGGTGCCGACGGACGCCGCCGGCTGTCGTGTTAACGGCGAACCGTGGTGGAAATAACCGAAGGAGGACATATAATTATGTCTGTTGTATCTATGAAGCAGCTTCTCGAAGCAGGTGTTCATTTCGGACATCACACGAGAAGATGGAACCCCAAAATGGCCGAGTATATCTTTACCGAAAGAAACGGTATTTATATCGTCGACCTCAACAAGACCGTTAAAAAGTTTGATGAAGCGTATATGTTCGTTCGCGAAATCGCTGAAAACAACGGTACTATTCTCTTCGTAGGAACGAAGAAGCAGGCTGCTGACGCTATTCAGGAAGAAGCTAAGCGTTGCGGTCAGTATTACGTAAATGTACGTTGGCTCGGTGGTATGCTTACCAACTATAAGACGATCCGCCGCTCCATCAACCGTCTCTACCAGCTCGAAAAGATGCAGGAAGACGGCACGTTCAACTCTCTCCCCAAGAAGGAAGTTGCAGCTCTCCAGAAGGAAATGGACAACCTTGAGCGTAACCTCGGCGGTATTAAGGAAATGAACCGTCTCCCCGACGCGATCTTCATCGT
>CAZOMK010000151.1:0-3669 GCA_964580615.1 uncultured Lachnospiraceae bacterium
AGTATGATATGGCACCCTGCCCACAATAACAGAATACTTATTTCGGGGGGTGGGATACCCCGAAATAAATATTCTGATATTTTGGGCATTGTGCCATATCATACTTGATTTCAGTATATCACAAAGCCATCTGCAAATCAAGTATTTTATAATTAAATCTTCCCCCGATCGGCGAGCGTTTCTGCGCTCGTCTTTTTTCTTGTTCCGCGATAAACAAACTCTCCTCCCACTTTTTCAAGCACGTGGATCGTCTTTGATCTATATAGATTTTTTGCTCCGACATCGCACGACACAAGCTCGACAAGATATGTTTTTTTCAGCTTGATACGTCGCATTGCAACAGAAAGCGTCAACGGTCTGCGGCGCTTTCTTTCCGAAAAAACACCGCTTACCGACTCGTCCGCGATTGATGAAAATTCGCTCAAAAAATAAAGAAAAAGCTTGTTTTCGTAAGCCTTGACGAAATCGGAAGCGGAAAGTGCTTCGTCAACGGAAAATACAAGTCTCGCCGTCAAATTTCCCGATGCATCATAATGCGATTCGCTTGTTTTTATCATCACCCTGCCCCACCCCTTGCATTTTTGTTCTGTAAATACAACTATATTCGAAAATATAGCCAATAATTCGTTGCTTACGGCAAATTCGTCTTGTAAATATTAATTCGGTGTGATATAATTTTTTAGGTTTTACCGATCACTTCTCAACAAACGGAAAGGAATACAGTTATGTTTATCAATGAAATGAAGCTTTATCCCGCGCCCTATGACCTTATACGCGACGGTTCAAAGACTGTTGAAATACGTCTTTTCGATGAAAAAAGAGCGTCTCTTTCGGAAGGAGATCTCATTCTTTTCAAAAAAACGCCCTATCTTGCGGAGATGCTCTATCGCAAGATAGCGCAGATCAGACGCTTTGATGACATAGACGAGCTTTTCAACGCCTATGGCCCCGTCGCTCTCGGCTGCAAGGAGGAGGACACCGTCGAATCCTTCTGCGACGGAATGAAAAAGATCTATTCCGAAGAAAACATCAGCAAATACGGCTGGTGCGCGATTGAGCTCGATCCTTTCGATCAGTCCGAGCTCAACATAAAGGCGATCTCCGCGCGCCGCATAAACGATCGCGACATCGAAGTATACTTTGACGGCGATTTCGAATTCGGTCACGCTCCCGAAACCTCCGAATTTTCGATTACTGTTAACGGCACCGACGCACAGCTTGAGGATCGCTACGGATACGGCGGAAACGTTCATTTCTGCCGCATGACAACGCTTCGTCTGCGCGACAGGCTCTCCTGCGACAACACAGACACCGTTCAGGTTGCTTACAAGGACGTCGTTCTTCCCGTTCCGTTTGAGGATTATTACAAATACAAGATCATCTCCAAGTCCGGTGTGCCCGTAAAAGGAAGCGCTGCTTTGATTTGGGGCGAAAAAACAGTCGCACGTGCCGCTGAAATCGTTGATATTCAGCTTTCCGCATCGCCCGCAATCGCCGCTCAGATGGTTGAATCCGGTGCGTCCCTCTGCATCTTCGGCCGCGGAGAAAACGCGTACCACATTCCGGAGCACCGTTCCGGATATCACGTCGGCTCGCTTTACGTCGAAGGCTTCGGCGGAATAACCTGCTCCATCACGGAAGCTAACGTATGGCACTGGCATCACGAAAACGATTCGCGTCCCGATCTCAATTACTCGACTCACTACCGTAACGAAAACATCCTCATCCACGAGTTCGGTCACGGCGTAAAGATCGCGGGTATCGACAGAATGGAGGATCGTTCGCTTTACACCGAATTCCAGATGCTCTATCGTCACGCAAGATCGGCGGGACTTTGGCCCAACACATACGCCATCTCCAATTCCGACGAATACTTTGCAACGCTCTCCGCGATCTGGTTTAACGTTATGAACGAATGCCATGCAGATGACGGCTGGGACGGAACACGCGGCCCGATCAATACAAGACGCGAGCTTTACAATTACGACATTGACGCTTACAAATTCTTCTCAAAGATCTATCCTCACCGCGATCTTGACGGTGATTGGACGCCCGTTCCGAACTATTACAAGGTAACGGGACTCAAGGACGATCCCGAAGAAGATTTCACCGGAAGAAACTACACGCTCAATTATCCCGAAACGGATTCCTCCTACGCAGGTCTGAAATATAATGAAGGCTACAAGCTTTCGATGCCGCGTGAGGGACTCATCATCGACACCGGCGCTTCGGACGGATACACCGGCGTTTGGTACGACTATTCCGGAGACGGTCACGACGAGACATCCATTACCTTCATGTTTGAGGAGGTATCTCCCGCTGTCGAAAAGATGAACGAAGAAGAAGGCGAATTCGAGCACATCTACACTGTCAGAATCAAAAACGTCGCGGGCGGATATCTTGCAGTTGAAGGCGCACGTATTTCCGCTGTCGGAGACGACGTCGAAAAAGCGGCGATATTTACGATCTCTACGATGGGAACACATCCCTTTGGCATGATAAAGGTCGGGGACAAGCGTCTCATCACGGACGGCAAGCCCGACATGGGAACAGCGCTGACGCTGACCGACGACGAAGCGCGTCGCGGCGGTATGTGGCGTCTCGGAAACTTTGCTGATCTTGCAAAGCATCTCGTATTCATTCATGACGGCTGTGCAGACGGAAAGAGCCGCGGAACTGTTGCTTCAACGGGTGACACTGTGACCTTGACGACAGCGTCCGAGCTTAACGGAAAGAAATTTGTCGGCTGGGTTGCGTCCTACGGCGACGTTACAAATGCCGATTCAACAACGGCAACGCTCACAATGCCCGATTCCGACACTGTCGTTTGGGCAAAATACGAATAATAAAGCACGAAAAAAGCAAAAAAAGAGCTCATGCACAAGCATGAGCTCTTTTTTTATTTACATTTTTCGATAAAGCGTCGAATTTACACCTTGCGAGTGTAGTTGGGGAGAAGCTTAGGCGACTGAACATCAGTTTCGATGCCGCATTTTTTAAGCTCTGCTTCGAATTTTTCGATATGCTCAAGAGTGAGCTTTCCGCATTCAACGGACTTGGACTTCTCGGATGCATTCTTGCCCGCATTACGTCCGAAAACGATAATATCAAGCAAAGAGTTACCCATAAGTCTGTTTCTGCCGTGGATACCGCCGACTACCTCGCCTGCCGCGTAAAGATTCTCGATGCCTGTCATACCGTCAGCGGAAATATCGAGTCCGCCGTTCTGGTAATGAAGCGTCGGGAAAACGAGGATAGGCTCTTTACGGATATCAATGCCGTATTTACCGAACATTCTGAGCATTGCGGGGATTCTCTTTTCGATAGTTCCCTCTCCGTTCTTGAGCTCGATCATAGGTGTATCGAGCCATACGCCGAGACCGTTTGACGTTTCGATGCCGTTTCCGCGATCAGTGCATTCGCGAATAATGGAAGCCGCAGATACGTCACGTGTTTCAAGCGGATGCATAAATACTTCGCCGTTTACATTGACGAGCTTCGCGCCGAGCGAACGAACCTTTTCGGTAACGAGAGCGCCGAAGATCTGTTCGGGATATGCCGCACCGGTGGGATGGTACTGCAGGGTATCGGCATAAAGAAGCTTTGCGCCTGCTCTGTAACCGAGGACAAGACCGTCAGCCGTTGCGCCGTAGTGGTTCGACGTGGGGA
>CAZOMK010000152.1:0-3668 GCA_964580615.1 uncultured Lachnospiraceae bacterium
TCCCTCCATGATGACAGTGTTTTTTTTCACTGTCTCTCATAGAGGGAGCATATCACAGTTGTGACGGCTTTTTTTATTTCGCATCTTCGCAAAAACGAATGCGAAAATAAAATTTAACTTTACTAATCAAGGCTTTGGCGGTATAATGATAATAATTATTTTGATTTGAGGGTGTTTATGAAAAATCAACCGCTTGCGGATATAATGCGTCCGCAGAGCTTTGAGGATATGGTAGGTCAACGTCATCTTTTCGGGGAAAAGGGCGCGCTTCGTCGGCTTATTGACGCGGGACGCGTGACAAATATGATCTTTTTCGGTCCTCCCGGAACGGGAAAGACAACGGCGGCTGACATAATCGCGAAAAATTCCGGAATGACGCTGTACCGTCTGAACGCGACGACGGCATCGCTTTCCGATGTCAAGGAGGTCGCCACTCGCACAAACGATATTTTCGGCGCGGGAGGAATACTGCTTTATCTTGACGAAATACAGTATTTTAACAAAAAACAGCAGCAATCACTGCTTGAATACATAGAGGACGGCAGAATTACCCTGATCGCCTCCACGACGGAAAATCCGTATCATTTCATCTATTCGGCGCTTCTCTCGCGTTCGAGCGTGTTTGAATTCCGTCCCGTTGCGTCCGCGGAGCTTGTGCCCGCGCTCAGACGTGCGCTCGACCATATTTGTGCCGCCGAGGGCAGAAAAGTCACCGCGACGGACGAGATCCTCATGAAGCTTGCGGATTATGCCGCCGGTGACGTGCGTCACGGGATAACACTGCTTGAAAATGCGTTTTACATCGCGGACGACGAGCTGACCGTCGAGACCTTTGACGCGCTTTCGCCGTCGTCGCTCGGTAATTTCGATCGTGACGGCGACGTGCATTACGATCTGCTGTCGTGCCTGCAAAAGTCGATACGCGGCTCGGATCCCGACGCGGCTGTGTTTTACGTCGCGAGGTTGCTTGCGGGTGGCGATATCATTTCCGTTTGCAGACGCTTGCTTGTGATCGCAAACGAGGATATAGGCGCGGCGTATCCGCTCGCGGCGGCGATCACGTACGCTTGCTGTGAGTCTGCAAAGCAGCTCGGTATGCCGGAGGCGCAGATCCCACTTGCCAATGCGGCTGTCATGCTTGCGACGGCGCCGAAGTCAAACAGCGCGTATTCCGCGATCAACGCCGCAATGACTGACGTCAGGGCGGGGCTCGGTCAAAGCGTGCCGGAGCATTTGCGTTCGCCGCTGTTTAAGGGGTACAAATATCCGCACGAATACCCGAATGCATACGTTCGTCAGCAGTATTTGCCGGACGAGCTGCGTGACAGAAAATACTATCGCTTCGGTGACAACAAGACGGAAAACGCCGCGGAAAAGTATTGGGAGCAGATCAAGGGCGAAAAACTCAAATAAATAAAGAAAAATCCCGAAAAAATCGGGATTTTTTTTGTTTTATTCAAGCTCTGACGAAATTCGCGCCGCAACGCTTTCGGCGTCGATTCCGAGACGCTTCAAAAGCTCTGCTCTTTCACCGTGCGGGACAAATTCGTCCTTTACGCCGAGCGAGATCACGCGGCGGTAAAGGGAAGCGGCGAGCTTTTCACCGATGCCGCCCTCAACGGCGTCCTCCGTGAGGGTAAAGATCAGACGTGCACCGCTTGCGAGCCTTGCGACGGCGTCAAAGTCGATCGGATGAATCTTTTGCAACTTGATGACGCGGATTTTGTATTTGTCCGCAAGAAGCGAAGCCGCGCGAAAAGCCTCCGCCGTGATGATTCCGTAGGTTACGATAACGGCGTCCGCTGTTCGATCGCTTTGAAGTGTGAAGCAAATTTCGTCGCTTTCGGAAAATCCGGAGCGATCGTAATCAAGCTCCTTGCCCTTCGGGTAACGCACGATACCGATCCCGCTTCCGTGAAGCGAGGAGAGCAGAGCGCGTTCAAGCTCCGCGTAGGTTTCCGGACAATAAACAGTCACGTTCGGAATGACCGAGAAGATCGATGCGTCGTAGACGCCCTGATGTGTATATCCGTCGCCGGCGACAAGACCGCAGTGATCGAGCGCCAATGTGATGTGTGCATTTTGCAACGCGACATCGTGGAATATTTGGTCAAAGGTTCGCTGTGCGAAGGTTGAGTACAAGGCGCAGACGGGATTCATGCCTCCGAGCGCAAGTCCGCCCGCAAACGCGACCGCGTGCTCCTCTGCGATTCCGACGTCACGATAACGCTTCGGGAAAAGCTCCGAATATCTGCCGAGACCGACACCGTCACGCATGGCGGCGGTTATTGCGTAGATCTTTTCATCTTTTTCCGCTTCACGGCACATAATGTCACCGAAAACCGACGTAAAATTAGCCGACGATGCGGACGAAGCACCGACGGAGGGGTTGAATTTTCCCGTAGAGTGGTAAAATTCGGGTGTGTTTTCGGCGTTTTCGTAGCCCTTGCCCTTTTTCGTGATTATATGGACGAGCGCACAGCCGCCGCGCTGCTTCGTGTCCTCCAAAACGGCTTCGAGCTTTTCCGTGTCGTGTCCGTCAACGGGCCCGATGTAGGGAATGCCGAGATTTTCGAAAAGCGTGTCCTTTATGAAAATGCTTTTGAAAACGTCCTTCCACCACTTGAGAAATCTTGCGAGTCCCAAGCCGACGAGGGGGATCTTCATCAGCAGATTTTCGACCGAATGCTTGAGATTGAGATAGCTTCTGCTCGTTCTGACGCCGGAAAGGTACTGAGTCATTCCGCCGACGTTTTTTGTGATTGACATTTCATTGTCGTTCAAAACGATCAGAAGATTGAGATCCTTTGAGTCGGCGCAGGTGTTTATCGCTTCGTAGATCATGCCGTTCGTGAACGAGCCGTCTCCGACGACGGCGACGACATAATTTTTGTTTTTTGCGGCTTTGTTTGCTTCGGCTATACCGAGCGCAGTCGAAACGGAGCTTCCGCTGTGACCGACTGTTACTGTGTCGTACACAGACTCGTTTTTGTCGGTGAAGCCCGATATTCCGCCGTATTTGCGAAGCGTGGAAAAGCGCTCGTAGCGTCCCGTTATAAGCTTATGTGTATATGATTGATGGCTGACGTCGAAAATGATCTTATCATCGGGCATTGAAAAAACACGGTGCAGGGCAAGTGTCGTTTCGACGAGACCTAAATTTGAAGCGAGATGCCCGCCGCCGCTTGATACAGTGTCTATTATGACGGAGCGGATCTCGTCCGAAAGGGACGAGAGCTCTTTATATGATAAGCTTTTTATATCCTTTGGTGAATGTATATTTTCAAGCATGATGCGCTCCCGTGAATATAATTGCGAACATATCATATCACATATTGACAGAAAAAGCAAGTGTGTGTACTTTTGTGCCGAAAAGCTGGCTCGGATAATAAAAAATTAATGCTTTCTTCAAATATTAAATGCCGTTTGTCTTTGACAAGCATAGGTAACTGTGTTATAATATACTGATTAATTATTCGAATGCAGAGGCGTTCGACAGCATCGGCGGAGGACTTTCGATGATAATACTCGGCGTTGACCCCGGCATCGCGATAGCGGGATGGGGCGCAATTGAATACGACAGAGGAAAGATCCGAGTGCTCGGATACGGATCGGCAACAACTCCCGCCGGTATGAAAACGGAGGACAGGCTCCTCTCTCTGCCTGGC
>CAZOMK010000153.1:0-3654 GCA_964580615.1 uncultured Lachnospiraceae bacterium
GGTTTACGACAAGTACGGAACGAACGCCGTTGTCAGCTTCGTCAATTACCTCACCGCGACCCCCATCGACTATTACATCTCCGCAAACGTCACGGAGGCGGGTAAGATCCTCAATCTGATCGACGGAGTTACCGTCAACGTCCCAACGGACATTTACAACCCCTACTACAAGCTCAACCGCGACCCCGACATGGACGGCTACAATCTTTCAACGAAAATTATGATCCCCGCGGGCTCGGCTGAAATCAATTCGTCAAATCTGTTTGCCCTGCTTCATTACAGGACAAGCTCCGTCACGTCCGGCGAGCATGAATCGGTGCTTTCCGAGCTTGCACGTGCGACGCTCAAAAAAGCGGTCAGCGAAAAATATCTTTCCAACGCCGCAGAGCTTTTCGAACGCGCTCTCGCCTACACGACGACAAACATGAAGGTTTCGGATCTGACGTCAAATCTCGGAATTTTCCGTGCATACGATGAATTTACCGTATCAACGATAACGTACCCCGGAACGTACTCGACGCTCAACGACGAAGCCTGCTTCATTCCGGACATCAACGCCGCGTACTCCACTTTCCGTGAGCTCAACGAAAAAACGGTCAATAAAAGCAAATAAGTCCCCGACGAAAGGAACTCATAATAATGAATAACACAGAAAAAACAATGGACAAAATCATCGCGCTTTGCAAAAGCAGAGGCTTCATTTTCCCCGGCAGTGAGATCTACGGCGGTCTTGCCAACACTTGGGACTACGGCCCGCTCGGCGCACGTCTGAAAAACAATGTCAAGGACACTTGGAGAAAGCGCTTCATCCAGGAGCGTCACAACAGCTTCGAGGTTGACGCCGACATCCTTATGAATCCGCGCGTTTGGGAGGCAAGCGGTCACGTTGCAAGCTTCTCCGACCCGCTCCTCGACTGCAAGGAATGCAAAATGCGTCACCGCGCCGATAATCTAATCGACAATTTCGACCCGAACGCTCACGCAGACGGAATGACAAAGGAAGAAATGTTTGAGTACATCAAGGCTCACTCCATCCCCTGTCCTCACTGCGGCAAGCACAACTTCACGGGAATCCGCGAATTCAATCTTATGTTCCAGACGGAGCGCGGCGTTACAGACGGCAAAAAGTCCGTTATTTACCTCCGTCCCGAAAACGCTCAGGGCGAATACGTAAACTATCTTAACGTTCAGCGCACAATGCGTGCGAAGCTCCCCTTCTCGATCGGTCAGATCGGTAAGGCGTTCCGTAACGAGATCACTCCCGGTAACTTCACCTTCCGCACGATCGAATTCGAGCAGATGGAATTTCAGACGTTCTGCAAAGAGGGCACCGACTCCGAGCTTTACGAATACTTCAAGGCATTCGGCAAAAAATATTACGAGGATCTCGGCATTGCCCCCGACCATCTGAGATATCACGACCACGAAAAGCTCGCACACTACGCTAAGGCGGCGTGCGACATCGAATTCCTGTTCCCGACGCTCGGTTGGGGCGAGGTCAACGGCACTCACAACCGCACCGACTTCGACCTTACGCGCCACCAGGAATACAGCGGTCAGAAGATGGATTATCTCGATCCCGTCACAAACGAAAGATACATCCCCTACATCATCGAATCAACCTACGGTCTTGACAGAACCGTCCTCGCGTTGCTTTGCGAAGCATACGACGAGGAGGTCATCGACGCCGAAAAGAACGACACTCGCGTCGTACTTCATCTCAATCCCGTCGTTGCGCCCTACAAGGCAGCGGTGCTTCCGCTCTCCAAGAAGCTTTCCGAAAAGGCAATGGAGGTTCGCGACGAGCTTTCGAAATACTTTATGGTTGACTTCGACGAAACCGGCTCGATCGGCAAGCGCTACCGTCGTGAGGACGAGATCGGTACTCCGTTCTGCATCACTTACGACTTCGAAAGCGAAACAGACGGTTGCGTAACAGTTCGCGACCGCGACACGATGGAGCAGGTACGTCTCCCGATCGCAGAGGTCAGAGCGTACATCGAAAACGCGATCAAATTCTGATATCAACCGCAAAAAAAGCACGCAAACGCGTGCTTTTTTATATGTACAAAACCATTATTTCGCCGTTTTTTTCGAATGTGAGGATTCCGTGCTCCGAATTTTCCGTGACGTGAAATTTACCGTACTTTGTCAGTATATCGCGTACTTTGACAGACGCTGTGTTCCCGTCCGCCTTCGTCGAGGTTGTCACGATCGACACCTTCGGGGACGCAAGCGCGGCAAACTCCGCCGAGGTTGCCTTCGCCTGACCGTGATTCGCCACTTTAAGCACGTCGCAGTCGAGCTTTGCTCCCGTCGCGATGACGGAGTTCTCCTCCGCAAACTCCATGTCTCCCGTGAAAAGATACGTCAACCCGCCGATCTCGCCGCGCAAAACGACGGAATTATCGTTTTCGCCCGTTTCAAGGTACTCGGCAGGGCCGAGCACATCAAGCTTGACGTCGCCAAGCTCGATCACGTCACCCGCGGCAACGGAGGTCGTTTTAAGTCCGAGCTTTTTAAGCTTTTTCTTGAGTTTGTTTTTGTCGTTTTTATCTCGCTCGGAAAATTTCGGGCAATAAACACGCTCGATCGGGATCTGCTCGGACAGCGGCGCAACGCCGCCGAAATGATCGCTGTTTTCATGCGTTACGACAAGCGCGTCGAGCTTTTCGACGCCCGCAAGCCTAAGCGCGGAAACAAGCTCCTCCGAATGAGCCTTCGAGCCTGCGTCGATGAGCAGGTATTTATCGCCGGAACGGACAAGTATCGCATCGCCTCTGCAGACATTGATGAAAAATACGTAATTTTCCTCATCCGTCAGGTAATGCTCTGGCGATGCGCCGAACTGAGCGTACACCGCAACGATCACGCCGACGAGCAGAATCGACAGGATCAGCATTGTCGCGCGCAAAGCATTTCGTTTTTTCATCTCGAACGCCAAATTCTGCGAGTCTTTTTTCTGTGGAGGTAGATCGCCTTACCTATTACGTATATCACCGTCAAAACGAACGCCGCAATAACGGTGGCAATGAAGAATCTGCTCGTTCCGAACGATTTGATCTGTTCGAGCGTATACAAAAATTCGCTTCTCGCGATGGCAACCGTCGTCACAAGCTCTATATTGCCGACGATCTCGCCGTTGTACATGACCGTCATAACTCCTGCAACATCGCCAGCGGCGACGGGAGCGGTGAGCGCGTCAAACGAGGTCTTATAGCTTCGTTTGATCTCCGTTTCGATATCCGTCGAGGTGGGCAGGTACATGGACATTGAATTTTTTGTCACGAGCGTAACATAGTCTGTCGTACCGGAGAGCGTCACGGGAATCTCGCAGATCATTTCCCCCTCCTTGACGAGCTCTATATTACCGTAGGATGCAAACGCATAGTCAAGCAGCTTTTTACATTCGGTATAGGAATAGATAACGTCCTTTTCTTCGTCCGTATCCGCGCCCATGACGACGGCAAGATATGTCAGGCCGTCTCTTTGCGCCGTTGTGACGACGCAGCTTCCGCCCTGCGAGGTAGAGCCTGCGTTCATGCCCGACGCGTCCGGATAAAAATACTTCATGACGCTCGAAGTCGAGACGAGATAATTACGGTTATACACGTTTCTGTATTCACTTTTGTTTGTTTCGGGAATGACGTACTT
>CAZOMK010000154.1:0-3618 GCA_964580615.1 uncultured Lachnospiraceae bacterium
GCTGGAGTCAGCCCATAATTAACGCATTCAAGCTGCCCGATCTTCGCAAGAAGATTCTCTTCACTTTATTCATCATCCTGCTTTACAGAATAGGCGTTGCGATTCCCGTACCGTATGTAAACGCAGATATCCTTAACTACTATATGTATGCAACCGATGGATCTATCTTCCAGTATCTTTATATACTCTCCGGCAATGCATTCTCGAGCGCAACACTCTTTGCTCTCGGTATTTCCCCGTATATCACGTCTTCCATCGTTATGCAGCTTCTTACAGTCGCTATTCCCGCTCTTGAGAGAATGTCCAAGGACGGCGAAGAAGGCAAAAAGAAGATCAACCAGATCACTCGTTATGTAACAGTTGCTCTTGCACTTATCACGAGCTACGGTTACTATATGCTGATGAAGAATCAGGGTATGCTTACAAATACCGGCTTCTTCGCGGCTATCGTTATTATCGCGTGCTATTGCGCGGGCTCGTCCCTCGTTATGTGGCTCGGTGAAAAGATCAATGAAAACGGTATCGGAAACGGTATCTCGATCATCCTTTTCGCTAACATCGTTGCAGGCGGAGTAAATTCCGTAAACACGATCATCAGCTTCTTCAAGAAGGGTACTGTTGCAGGTTACATCATCCCCGTTGTAATCGTTGCAATCGCTCTCGCAATGGTTTACTTTGTTGTGTTTGTAACGGAATCTGAACGCAGAATCCCCGTTATGTACGCAAAAAAGGTCGTTGGACGCAAAATGTACGGCGGTCAGAGCACAAACCTCCCGCTTAAGCTGAATATGTCCGGCGTTATGCCCGTCATCTTCGCTAACTCCATTCTTGCGATCCCTTCAACGCTCGCTCTCATCTTTGCTCCTAAGTCGGGCTCCTTCTGGGAAAAGACCGTTAACTTCCTTTCTTCTGGATCTTGGTTCTATCCCTTCATCCTGTTCGTATTTATCATTGCTTTCGCTTACTTCTACGTAACGATTTCCTTTAATCCTGTTGAAGTTTCGAACAATCTTAAGATGAACGGCGGTGCAGTCCCCGGCTTCCGTCCCGGTAAACCTACCGCAGATTACATCTCCAAGGTTCTCTCGAAGATCACCCTCATCGGTGCACTTTTCCTCTCCGTAGTTGCTATCGTTCCGATCATCGCGAACCTCGTATCCAACAATGCAGTTTCCGGCATCGCTTTCGGCGGTACGTCGCTTCTTATCGTTGTTGGTGTAGCACTTGAGACAGAAAGAGAGATCACCGCACAGATGTCTATGCGCGGCTATAAAGGTTTTCTTGAATAATTGAGTAAAAGTTATGGCGAATAACGTAAAAACACTTAATCTTATCTTTCTCGGCGCGCCCGGCGCAGGTAAAGGCACACAGGCTGAAATAATTGCCGAGAAATATAATATCCCCACAATCTCCACCGGCGCTATGCTTCGCGAAGCGATCGCTGCCGGTACGGAGCTTGGAGTTCTTGCAAAAAGCTATGTTGAGTCAGGTGCACTCGTCCCCGATGAGGTAATCGTCGGAATTATGCGTACTCGCCTCGAAGCTCCCGATTGCAAGAAAGGCTTCATCCTTGACGGATTTCCGAGAACGCTCGCTCAGGCAAGCGCACTCGACGAAACCGGCATTAAGATCTCTATGGTAATAGATATCGAGGTCGAAGATGAACGCATCATCGCTCGTATGGGTGGCAGACGTGTCTGCAAGTCCTGCGGCGCGACGTATCATACACTCTATAACCCGACGTTAGACAATGTTCATTGCGACGCTTGCGGTGCGGAGCTTATGTGCCGCCGCGACGACGAGCCTTCCGTTGTAGCTCATCGCCTCGAAACTTACCACAAGGAGACCGAGCCTCTGCGCGATTATTACGCGCAAAAGGGCGTCCTTTCCGTAGTGGAGGGACAGGAAAAGCTCGAAGATACAACTGCACTTACGCTCAAGGCAATCTCAAATTACCTTGACGCTGAATGAATTAGTTATGATTCGTCTCAAAAATGAAAGCCAACTCATGCTGATGCGCGATGCCGGCAGGATCACGGGCGAGGCAATACTCGCCGCGGGTGAGATCATTAAGCCCGGCATCACGACAGCGGAGATTGACAGAGTTATCAGAAAACACATTGAAAAAAACGGCGCGTATCCTACATTTTTGGGATACGGCGGCTTCCCGGCGTCGGCTTGCGTCAGCGTCAACGATGAGGTCATCCACGGTATACCGTCAAATAAACGGGTGCTCATGGAGGGCGATATCGTAAAAATTGACGTTGGAGCAAACTACCGCGGCTATAACGGCGACAGCGCAAGAACATTCGCTGTCGGCAAGATCTCGCCGGAAGCAGAACGACTTATCCGTGTTACGGAGGAGAGCTTCTATAAGGCTATCGAAGCAATCACCGACGGCGCTCGTGTCGGAGATTTGGGTCACGCAGTTGAGTCACACGCTAAAGCTAACGGTTACAGCGTCGTAAGACGTTACGTTGGTCACGGCGTCGGCGCGGACTTGCACGAGGATCCCGAAGTTCCGAATTTCGGTAACCCCGGACGCGGCGTTCGTTTGATCAGGGGAATGACAATAGCAATCGAACCGATGATCAATATCGGCGCGGGCGATGTTGTCGAGTTGCCCGACGGTTGGACGGTGAAAACCCGCGACGGATCGTTTTCCGCTCATTATGAGCATTCGGTGGCGATCACGGATAACGGCCCCGAACTCCTTACTAAGGTGTAAGTCGTGAAACGAAACAAAAAGCCGAAAGCGATCGTTTATGTCCCCGAAACAGACTCGGAGCTGACCGGTTGCCTTGCAGTCTCGAATAACGGTCATCACGCGGGTCGGATGTTTGTCATCCTCGGCTCGTGCAGTGACGGATTCGTGCTCGCGGCAGACGGTAAATACAGATCTGCGTTTCTTCCGAAACGAAAGAATCCAAAGCATTTGACACTGCTCGGCAGAGATGAAACGATTGCAACGCTTATCCGAAACGGTAAAGTTACGGACAGCGAAATAAGAAGAACGATAAATCAAAAAAGACGAAATTCGGAAAACTGAAAGTGCAGATCCGAAAGCTTAAGGAGGAAAAATGCCCAAGGACGATGTAATTGAGTTTGAAGGCGTCGTTACGGAAGCTCTTCCGAACGCAACGTTCAGAGTAAAGCTCCCGAACGATCATCTTGTAATAGCCAAGATATCCGGAAAGCTCAGAATGAATTATATCCGTATTTTGCCCGGTGATAAGGTGACTGTCGAAGTCTCCGTATATGACCTTTCCAAAGGCCGTATAACCTGGCGATCAAAATAAACTCGGAACGCGGCTTGAAAATGCCCGCATCAAACCATAAATTCTGCTTCGGCAGATGCCGAGGTGGCAAACGTTCCAAAATTACAAAGAAAGGTATGGTCAAATAAAATGAAAGTAAGACCTTCCGTTAAGAAGATTTGCGAAAAATGCAAGATCATCAAAAGAAAAGGGCGTATAATGGTCATCTGCGAGAATCCCAAGCATAAGCAGAGACAGGGCTGACGCTCAAGTAACAAGAGAGGTGAAAAACTAAATGGCTCGTATAGCTGGTGTTGACATCCCCAACAATAAGCGCATCGAAATCGCTCTTACCTATATC
>CAZOMK010000155.1:0-3598 GCA_964580615.1 uncultured Lachnospiraceae bacterium
ATGTAAAAGACCCGCACGTCTTGCCTGGACGGGATCTGCGCCGAGCTCGTCGGCGAGGATGCCGGAGAGCAGGGAGACCTCATTGGCGGGAGTGAGAACGTTTTGACCGTAGCTCGTGCGGTATTTAAGTCTGCCGAGGAGCTTTTGAAGCACGGGGTTGATGCCGTGTACGCCCGTATCGAATGTGGCGCGTTCGCCAGCCTGCTTGATCGAAGCGTCAACCTCGCGGCGAGCCTTTTCGATCATTTCTTCGATTCTTGTGGGGTGTATACGTCCGTCGGAAATAAGCTTTTCGATCGCGAGACGTGCGATTTCGCGGCGCACGGGATCGAAACTTGAGAGGGTGATTGCTTCGGGTGTATCGTCGATAATGAGATCGACGCCCGTAAGCGTTTCAATAGCGCGGATGTTTCTGCCTTCACGACCGATAATGCGTCCCTTCATCTCCTCGTTCGGGAGAGTAACGGAGGAAACGGTGATTTCGGAGACGTGATCTGCGGCACAGCGCTGGATGCAAGTGAAAGAATATTTTTCGCCTTAGTTTCCGCCTGCTCCTTGAACTGACGCTCGTATTCATCGAGCTTCATGGCAGTTTCATGCTGCATTTCCGAGTCGAGACTGCGGAGCAGCTCTGCCTTTGCTTCCTCGCAGGACATTCCCGCGATGCGCTCAAGCGCGGCTTGCTGTTCGGAAAGAGCCTTTTTGATTTCCTCTGACTGAAGCTCAACTTCACGGATCTTCTTTGTCAGATTTTCGTTATTGCGGTCTGCGGTATCAAGCTTACGGTCAAGAGATTCCTCTTTTTTGATGATTCTGTTTTCCGTATTCGTGATCTCGCGGCGGCGTTCCTTTATTTCACGGTCAGCTTCGTTTTTTGCCTTTAGGATTTCTTCCTTAGCTTCAACGAGCATTTCCTTACGCTTTGTTTCGGACGTCTTTATAGCGTCAGCCACGATGCGCTTGGCTTCTGTCTCGGCGGAGCCGATTGCAGCTTCCGAAACGCGCTTGCGCCATGCAATGCCGAGGAAGAAAAATACAGGTGCGCAAACGACTGCCGTTATGATCGCCCATAAGTATTCCAACTCAATAAAACCTCCTTTTCTTTGTAGTGTTTCTTCGTTCAAATTTCAATAATTATTATTAAATTTGTGTGTATGTATGACAAAGAGCGCCGGAGAGCCACTCTAATTCATCGTACATCTCTCACTATTGTATACCAAAAAAGCGTTTTCGTCAAGTGGAATAATAATGCCGCCGAGGGTTACTTTTCATTTGAATGTAAACAAATTTTTAACAATGTGATTTTGATGTGGAAGAGCGTTTGCGGGATGATATATACTTTATATGAAGCCGATGCCGACGGCTCGGCGCAAAATCAAAGAAAACGGAGATGAGAATATGGCAAATTTCAAGAAAATTGCTCCCGAACAGCTTGAGGGCAATGCGTTTAAGATGATAGGCAAGGATTGGATGCTTGTTACTGCGACGGATGCGGACGGAGCCGCAAACACAATGACGGCAAGCTGGGGCGGCGTCGGCGTGCTTTGGAACGAGACGGTGGCGTTCGTTTTCGTTCGTCCGCAAAGACATACGCATAAATTTACCGAATCTGGCGACAGACTCACGCTCTCCTTCTTCGGCGGAGACTTCCGCGCCGCGCTCTCCTATTGCGGACGCACATCCGGCAGAGACGAGGACAAATTCAAGGGATCGGGACTCACTCCGATCAAATTCGGCGACGCCGTCGGCTTCGACGAGGCAACCGTCATTCTCAACTGCCGTAAGCTTTACGCGGATATCCTCAAAAAAGACGCGTTTGTTGACGCGTCCGTTTTGAAAAATTATCCCGCAGAGGATTTCCATACTGTTTATGTTGTCAAAATAGAGGAGGTTTACGTCCGTGACTGATCGCGGACGGCACACCTGAGCCATTCAAGCGCTTCCGATAAGCCGCCGATTCGGTCGATCAGCCCGATTTCGACGGCTTTTTTGCCGTCTATGACAGTCCCCGTGTCGTTTGCAAGCTCGTCTGTCTGCATCATGAGCGAGCGAAAAACGTCGCCGTCAACGCCCGAATGAGCGGTGACGAATCCGATGATGCGATCCTGCATACGTTCGAGATAGCGGTACGTTTGCGGCACGCCGATAAAGGTGCCGTTCATTCGGACGGGATGCAGCGTCATCGTTGCGGACGGTACGATAAAGGAACGCTTCGCGGCAACGGCGAGCGGTACGCCGATGCTGTGACCTCCGCCGAGCACTATCGACGCCGTCGGCTTGGACAACCCCGCGATCAGCTCGGAAATCGCCAGTCCCGCCTCAACGTCGCCTCCCATCGTGTTTATGAGTATCAAAACGCCGCGCACGCGTCCGTCAAGCTCCGAATCCGCCAAAAGCGGCAGCAAATGCTCGTATTTTGTCGTTTTTTGCGCGTCGGACAAGAGATAATGCCCCTCTACCTGACCGATGACGGTGATAGTTCGTATGCCGCCGCCCTCCGCAGACGGCGCGGTAAGCGCTTCCTTTTCTTCGTCCATTGAAAACCTCCGATTTTGACTCATTCATTGATTATTATTCGCCCCGCTCTTGCAATTTATGCGCGAATGTGCTATACTTTTCAGGTAGCAACAGTTCAATTAACGAAAGGTATAAATAAAATGGCAAATAAGATCTTGGTAGAAACATCCGCCCGTCACGTACACCTCACCCGTGAGCATATCGACATCCTTTTCGGCAAGGGTCACGAGCTCACCGTAAAAAAAATGCTCTCCCAGCCCGGTCAGTTCGCTTGCGAGGAAAGAGTTGACGTTGTCGGACCCAAAAAGACTATCGCAAAGGTATCCATCCTCGGACCGGAACGCTCCGCGAGCCAGGTTGAGGTTTCCCTTACAGACGCAAGAACGCTCGGCGTTACGGCTCCCGTTCGCGAAAGCGGAGACGTTGAAGGCTCTGCACCCTGCAAGCTTGTCGGCCCTGCCGGTGAGGTTGAGCTTGAATGCGGCGTGATCGCGGCAAAGCGTCACATCCATCTTACCCCCGCAGACGCAGAGGAGTACGGCGTGTCCGACAAGGACGTTGTAAGCGTAAAGGTTGAATCGGACGGTAGAAGTCTCGTTTTCGGTGACGTTGTATGTCGCGTAAGCCCCAAGTTTGCGCTTGCAATGCACATCGACACAGACGAAGCAAACGCAGCTTGCGCGTTCGGCGAATGCTACGGCGAACTGATAAAGTAATTTTCACATAAAAAAGTCAGTAAGGTGTAAGCCTTACTGACTTTTTTGTTTGTGCGGCTATTTTTTCGCCTTCGCCTTGAATATCAGCGCGGCAACGTATCCGAAAACGATGGCGGCAGTTATGCCTGCCGCGCCTGCCGTAAGTCCTCCCGTCAAAGCGCCCAAGAGTCCGCTTTCGTCAACGGCTTCGCGGACTCCCTTTCCGAGCAGACTGCCGAATCCGGTGAGCGGAGTTGATGCGCCCGCTCCCGCAAACTCAAGCAGAGGCTCGTAAAGTCCGACAGCGTAAAGAAAAACGCCCGCGGTTACGTAAGAAACAAGTATGCGAGCCGGAGTCAGCTTCGTCTTGTCTATCAATATCTGCG
>CAZOMK010000156.1:0-3581 GCA_964580615.1 uncultured Lachnospiraceae bacterium
GTCCGAGGATGATTCGTATTGTCCTCCCGAAAAACAGCACGATCTGCTCTCGCTGATACTCTATTTCCGCGACTCAGCAAAGCGCGCGATCGAGAGAGGCGCGAATATCGAAAAAATTTCCGAGCTTTCCGTCCGCGAAAGGATCGGACGTGCAAAGTCGATTGCAATTGCCGAATATAAATCGGAATTTGCAAAGATCAAAAACGAAATAGACGATGAGCTTTCTGCGCTCGGAGGTGAGGCAATATGAAACGTGAATACAGAACGATCGAAGAAGTTGCCGGCCCTTTGATGCTTGTCCGCGATGTTGACGGAGTAAAGTACGATGAGCTCGGAGAGATAATTCTTCCGTCGGGAGAGACAAGACGCTGTCGCGTGCTTGAAGTTAACGGCTCCGATGTGCTTGTTCAGCTTTTCGAAGCCTCCGCGGGACTGAATCTCGAATATTCAAAGGTCAGATTTACAGGTCACGGCGTCCAGCTCCCCGTTTCAAGGGAAATGCTCGGACGTGTGTTCAACGGCATGGGTGAGCCGATAGACGGCGAAGCAAAGCTCATCCCCGAAGCAGTACGCGATATTAACGGTACACCGATGAATCCCGCCGCAAGAAAATATCCGTCTGAATTTATTCAGACAGGTGTTTCAACGATAGACGGACTTAATACGCTCGTAAGAGGACAAAAGCTCCCCATATTTTCGGGATCAGGTCTGCCTCATGCAAACCTTGCGGCACAGATCGCAAGACAAGCTAAGGTAAGAGGCACGGACGAGAAGTTTGCTGTCGTTTTCGCCGCTGTCGGCATCACTTTTGAGGAAGCGGACTTCTTTATATCCGACTTTAAGAAAACAGGCGCGATAGACAGAACAGTCCTCTTTATTAACCTTGCTTCCGACCCCGCGATCGAGCGTATATCAACTCCGCGTATGGCGCTTACCGCCGCGGAATATCTTGCGTTTGATTGTGATATGCACGTCCTTGTAATCATGACCGATATCACAAACTACGCAGAGGCACTTCGTGAGGTCTCCGCCGCACGTAAGGAGGTCCCCGGACGTCGCGGATATCCCGGATATCTGTATACTGACCTTGCAACAATGTACGAGCGTGCCGGCAGACGAGAGGGAAGTAACGGAAGTATCACGATGATACCGATACTCACAATGCCTGAGGACGATAAAACTCATCCCATCCCCGACCTTACAGGATATATCACAGAGGGACAGATAATCCTCTCACGTGAGATATACCGTAAGGGCTATCTCCCGCCTGTCGATGTCCTCCCGTCGCTTTCTCGTCTTAAAGATAAGGGTATAGGCGCCGGACGTACACGCGAGGATCATTCCGGTACGATGAACCAGCTTTTTGCCGCTTACGCAAGAGGTAAGGAAGCAAAAGAGCTTATGGTCGTGCTCGGAGAAGCGGCATTGACTCCTATCGAGCGACTTTATGCCAAATTCTCCGATGAATTCGAGGCTCAGTATATAAATCAGGGCTTCTATGAGGACAGAACGATTGAGAAAACACTTGATATAGGCTGGAAATTGCTTCATATCCTCCCGAAGAGCGAGATGAAGCGTATCAAGCCTGCGATCCTCGATAAATATTGGGATATAACCAAGTGATCGAAAGGTAAGATATATGCCCGCAATTAATGTTAATCCGACACGAATGGAGCTGAAAAAGCTAAAAGCGCGGTTGATAACGGCAAGACGCGGTCATAAGCTCCTAAAGGATAAGCGAGACGAGCTGATGAAGCGCTTCCTCGATATAGTCAGAGAGGAAAAAGCGCTTCGCGCTTCGCTCGAACAACGCTATGCGTCCGTTAAGGGTAGCTTCGCGATCGCCGCGGCTACGATGAGCCCGCAAATCCTTTCGGAGTCGTTGCTTTTGCCTAAATCAGAGGGAAGTCTTACAGTCGGCGACGATAATTTGATGAGCGTGATCGTTCCGCGCTTTTCATACGACGAGGCAACCCGCACGGACGGATGCAGCTACGGCTTTGCATTTACGTCAGGCGAGCTTGATGCCGCCGTCGAGGAGCTTTCCGGAATGACTGCCGATCTCGTTAAGCTTGCCGAGCTTGAAAAATCCGCAGAGCTTTTGGCAGATGAGATCGAAAAAACACGTCGCCGCGTAAACGCGCTTGAAAATATTATGATCCCCGATTTCGAGGAAACAATTAAGTCCATCTCAATGAAGCTTGACGAAAACGAACGCGGAAATACAACGCGCCTCATGAAAGTCAAGGATATGATGGTGGCACGTCAGCTTGAGGAGCGCCGTGCGCGCGAGTCATAATGACGACGTTACAATTGCCGAAAAAAATTTTAATAAATATCTTGGAGGATATTATGATTAAAACAAAAAATTATGAATTTTGGTTTCTTACTGGTTCACAGGACCTCTACGGCGATGAATGCCTTCGCATCGTAGCCGATCAGTCGAGCAAGATCGTTGAAGCTCTCAACGCATCCGGCAAATTCCAGTACCCCATCGTCTGGAAGCCCACTTTGATCGACAGCGTTTCAATTCGTGAAACTCTTGCCGCTGCAAACGCAAATGAAAACGTAGCAGGCTGCATCGTTTGGATGCACACATTCTCCCCCGCAAAAATGTGGATCCGCGGCTTCAACGAATACAGAAAGCCTCTTTGCCATCTCCATACGCAGTTCAACCGCGATATCCCGTTCGATACAATCGACATGGATTTCATGAACCAGAACCAGTCCGCGCACGGCGACCGTGAGTTCTCTCACATCCTCACAAGAATGAACGTTCCGCGCAAGGTTATTTCCGGTCACTGGTCTAATCCCGCAATTCAGGAAAGACTTGCAGATTGGATGAGAACCGCTATCGGCGTTCTCGAATCCCGTTACCTCCGCATCCTTCGCGTAGGCGACAATATGCGTGACGTTGCCGTTACTGAAGGCGACAAGGTTGAAGCAGAGCAGAAGTTCGGCTGGGAAGTCGATGCTTACAATATCACGGACGTTGCAGAATATGTTAACGCTGTATCCGCTTCTGACATAAACGCGCTCACAGACGAATATTACGCAACCTACGACATCGTTACAGACGGCAGAGACGCCGCTGAGTTCCGCAAGCACGTTGCAGAGCAGGCGAAGATCGAAATCGGTTTCCGCAAGTTCGTTGAAGAAAAGAATTATCACGCAGTTGTTACAAACTTCCAGATGCTCGCAGGCTTCAATCAGCTCCCAGGTCTCGCAATGCAGAGAATGATGGCTGACGGCTACGGCTTCGGCGCTGAAGGCGACTGGAAAACAGCAGGCTTCGTTCGTCTCTTTAAGCTCATGACGGAAGGCAAGCCCGGCGCGCTCGGCACATCCTTCATGGAGGACTATACTTATCACCTTGAACCCGGCAAGGAAGCGATCCTTCAGTCTCATATGCTTGAGGTTTGCCCCTCCATCGCATCCGGTAAGCCCTACATCCGCGTTTGCCCGCTTTCTATGGGTAACCGTGAAGATCCCGCGCGTCTTGTATTCACCGCTAAGGAAGGCAGAGGCGTTGCTTGCTCGCTCGTTGACCTCGGACATCGTTTCCGCATGATCATCAACGA
>CAZOMK010000157.1:0-3567 GCA_964580615.1 uncultured Lachnospiraceae bacterium
GCGGAATAACGCGCAGACCCGCAAAGGTCAAGGTCAGAGCGCTTGACAGACACGGCGAAACGAAGGAATACGAGGGCGAGGGACTGCTTGCAAGAGCATTCTGCCACGAAACGGATCATTTGAACGGTAAGCTGTACATTGATCCCGACGTGCTTGTCAAAAAGATCGAGGATGACGAGGAATAATATGAGGATCCTTTTTATGGGAACACCGGATTTTGCCGCTGTCGCGTTGGACGCTGTTTACAAGACAGGCGAGCAGATCGTCGGTGTCGTTACTCAGCCGGATAAACCGAAGGGCAGAGGCTACACGCTGACGCCGCCGCCCGTCAAGGTCAGGGCGCAGGAGCTCGGACTTGACGTGTATCAGCCGGAGCGCGTTCGCACGGAGGAGTTTGCGGCGCTTTTGGCAGAACTTGATCCGGAGCTTATCCTTGTCGTCGCATACGGTAAGATCCTGCCAGAAAACGTGCTTGAATATCCTAAATACGGATGCATCAACGCGCACGCGTCGCTTTTGCCGAAGCTTCGCGGCGCCGCGCCGATCCAGCGCGCGATAATGGAGGGCGAGACGGTTACAGGCGTAACTGCAATGTACATGGACAAAGGGCTCGATACGGGCGATATGATCCTGAAAAAGTACGTTGACATAACAGAAAACGATAATTTTGAGTCTGTACACGATAAGCTTGCGGAGGCAGGCGCGGAGGCACTAACCGAGGTGATCTGCCGCATAAACGACGGAAGCATTACCCGTGAGCCTCAGCCGGAGGGCGCGACTTACGCGTCAAAGATCGAAAACGCCGATTGCAGGCTTGATTTTTCAAGCTCGGCGCGCGAGATCCATAACATTATAAGAGGACTTTCTCCGATGCCGCTTTCGTTTACACATACGCCCGACGGCAAGCTTTTGAAGATAACGGAAGCAGCCGTTGCAGACGATAGTACGTCAACGGGAGTGCCCGGCGAGGTTACCGATGTCTCGGGCGGAAAAATTCGCGTCGCTTGCGGCAAGGGAGACATATACATCCTCGGCGCACAGCCGGAGGGAAAACGCAGAATGAGTTCCGCCGATCTCATAAACGGCAGACGCATCGTGAAAGGCGATATATTGACAAATGAAATCTGATCCGCGCAAGGCGGCTGTAAAAGCGCTTTCGAGATGGGAGCGCGACGGAAAATATATAAATTTGGAGCTTGATTCGGCGCTTGAGCGCTCGGAGCTTTCGGGCGCAGATCGCTCGCTTGCGGCGGCGATCATGTACGGCGTCGCGGAGAGAAAGCTCACTTTGGACAGAGAAATAGCACGTCTGACGGGGCGAAAACTCGCGTCTCTCGATGCCGAAACGCTGGCATCGCTGAGAGCGGGACTTTATCAGCTCGTGTACATGGACAAAATACCGCCGTTTGCGGCAGTCAATGAGACTGTTTCGTCGGCGCCGACAAGGTCACGCGGACTTGTAAATGCGTCGCTTCGCAGATTTATGCGCGAGGGGGCGAAAATTTCGCTTCCGGATCGAGATGCTGACGAGGCGGAGTATCTTTCCGTGCTCTGTTCTGTCCCGAAATGGGTAATTTCATCGTGGATGCACGATTACGGCGACGACGCGGAGCAGCTTGCGGAAGCTGCAAACAGCGTGCCGTCCGTAACGCTCAGAGTAAACACGCTTAAAACAAGCGCCGATGAGCTTTTGTCTCGATTTGAAGCGGACGGCGTCGGCGCAAGGCTTTCCGATGCCGCACCCGATATGATCGAGCTTGCGTCGGGAGGAAGGATCACGGAGCTTTTCGGCTACGAGGACGGCTTGTGGTTCGTGCAAGATCCGGCGTCGCGCCTTGCGGCGCTTGCGCTTGACGCAAAGCCGGGGATGACGGTCGTTGACGTGTGCTCCGCACCGGGCGGAAAAAGCTTTTCCGCCGCGATAGATATGCGCGACGAGGGTAAAATATTCTCGCGCGATCTTCATGAAAACAAGGTCAGACTTATAAAAAAGGGCGCGGAGCGCCTCGGTATAACGTCTATATCGGCAAGTGCGTTTGATTCAAGCCGAACGGACGGCGAGCTTGTCGGTAAGGCGTCGCGAGTGCTTTGCGACGTACCATGCTCAGGACTCGGTGTTGTCGCAAAAAAGCCCGATATAAGGTACAAGACGGAGGAGGATGTACGCAGACTGCCCGATGTGCAGTACGCGATACTTTCGGCGTCGTGTCCGCTTGTAGCAGACGGCGGCGTGCTGGTATATTCGACGTGCACACTGCGTGATGCCGAAAACGGAGATGTGCGCGATAGATTTTTGGCGGAGCATCCCGAATTCGAGCCGTGGCTGCCGAACAGCTTCCCGATACGTTCCGATGACGCACAGATCACGCTGATGCCGCACAAGCACGGCACAGACGGCTTTTATATAGCAGGATTTAAGAGAAAATGACAGAAAAAACAGATATAATGCGGCTTTTGCCGGAGGAGCTTGAGAATTTTATCTCGTCGCCTCCGTTCGGTCAGCCGAAATACAGAGCAAAGCAGATCTTCTCGTGGCTCAGTAAGGGAAAAAGCTTCGACGAAATGACAAATCTTCCGTCAAGTCTGCGCGAAGCGCTTAATGAGCACTGCGCAAACAAGACTCCGACTGTGAAGCGCAAACTTGAGTCGGCGGTGGACGGCACGGTTAAGTACCTTTTCGAGCTTTACGACGGGAATACAGTCGAGTCTGTATATATGAAATATGAGCACGGCAATACGCTTTGCGTTTCGTCGCAGGTAGGTTGCCGAATGGGATGCAGATTTTGCGCCTCGACAAAGTCGGGACGTGTTCGCAATCTGTCTGCATCGGAAATACTCGGCGAGGTGATCGCGGCTGAACGCGACACCGGCACGAGAATATCAAACATAGTTATGATGGGAATCGGAGAGCCGCTTGACAATTTCGATGAAACGGTGCGTTTTTTGAAGCTCGTTTCACACGCAGACGGACTTAATATAGGTCTCAGACATATCTCTGTATCGACCTGCGGCGTAGTTCCGAAAATATACGAGCTTGCGAAGCTGTCTCTGCCCGTCACGCTTTCGATATCGCTCCATGCATCAAACGACCGCGCAAGATCGGAAATAATGCCGATCAACGACGCATATTCGCTTGATGAGCTGATGGTAGCGTGCAGAGATTATTTTGCGGATACAAAGCGCAGAATTTCTTTTGAATATACACTTATTGCGGGGAAAAACGATTCCGACGCGCACGCATCGGAGCTTGCGGCACTGCTGAGCAGATATATGAGACAGAACGGCAAGCCTCAGCCCGTGCACGTCAATATAATTCCGCTTAACGACGTGGAGGGCACGGGACTTTCACGACCGAGCAAAAAATCAATCGAGCATTTTGTGTCGGAGCTTACAAGACGTGGCGTTAACGCAACTGTCAGACGCCGTCTCGGCCCCGATATAAACGCCGCCTGCGGACAGCTCAGAATAGAGTCCGCGGCAAAGTAAATCTTTCAGACACCGCCGAGTGCGGTAACGGAGGTCATATTTTATGTTATTTTTCGGAAAAACGGACAAAGGACGTACTAG
>CAZOMK010000158.1:0-3562 GCA_964580615.1 uncultured Lachnospiraceae bacterium
TACTGCCGAAGGTGCTCCTCCCCGAAGCGCTTTCAACTCTCGTCATCTCCCCCTGCCCCGCAATGTTGAACGATCTCATAAGCCGCATGTTCCGCAAGGAGGAAGCGCCGAAGCCGGGACTTGACTGACCCATCTTTTGCCGTCTGACGGCGGCGGAACGGAGAATTATATGAATCAAAGACATATCTTTCGTCTGTTTGCTCTCGCTTTTGTTTTCATTCTTATCGCAATCGTTTTTGCGGCGCGTTTGATCAACATCCAAGTCGCAGATCCGGACTTCTACGAGCATATATCGACAAAAACCTACACAAGAACAGTTACTCTGCAAGCACAGCGCGGCGAGGTTTATGACTGTAACGGTGTACCGCTTATAAAAAACGAATATTCATACAGCGTTCTGCTCGACAAAGGCACGCTCCCGTCGAAAAACAGTGAGTTTAACGCCACTCTCATCGACATATATAAAAAGATCGAGCGCTCCGATTCGGAATATACACTCAACGAAATTACCTTTCCCGCCACGGGAGTCTATCCCGAATACACGCTTAACGATGAATTCTTCGAGGTTACCGTAAACAAAACGCGCTTCAAGCGCCTTTTGACAACGCTCGGACTTGAGGATATCGGTACCATCATCGAGGGTGAATTTTATCCGTACGCCCTTTCTTATTTCAACGGCTATTTATCGTCAGAAAAGCATCTGCGCGCGCTCTACGCGCTCGCAATGTCAATGGACGAGGGCCCTACGTCAGTCTCGCTTGACTCGATCGTCGAGGTGCTCGCCCTTCGTTACGGCATCGTTGACGATGACGGCACGCTTCTTTACGACAGAGAAACGGCGGATTTCCTTCTTCGTCTGCGTTATGACATGGAATCCCGCGATTTTTCGTCTGTTACGCCGTATACGGTGCTGACAAACGCCGACATCGCGCTTATATCGTACCTTGAGGAGGGAAACCTCCGCGGATTCACCGTTTCGGTTGAATCCAAGCGCATTTACTGCGAGCCCGGCGTCGCCTCGCACATCCTCGGCAGAACGGGTAAGATCCAAGCCGCCGACGTCGATTATTACACCTCCCTCGGCTACAAGCTCGACGCCATCGTTGGCGTTGACGGAGTCGAACGCGCATTTGAAGCTTATTTGTGTGGCATCGACGGCATAATGACGATAACGGAGGATGAATACGGCAACGTCATCGAACGTCAAATAACAAAAGAGCCCGTCGCCGGCTACGACATATATCTGACGATAGACATTGAGCTTCAGCGTTCGGCGGAAAAAGCTCTGCTCGATAACATTGAATACATTCATCAGCGCGCCGAGGAATCGGGCAAGGAAAACAACGGTGAGGACGCAAACGCGGGCGCGTTGACTGTCGTTGACGTCAACACCGGCGCTGTCAAGGCACTTGCCTCGTACCCGACCTTCGACCTTTCAACCTACCGCGAAAACATAGCCGATCTCATCAGCGACGAAAACGCTCCGCTTTACAATCGCGCCCTCAACGGCAATTATCCCCCCGGCTCGACCTTTAAGCCCGCCGTTGCAGTTGCCGCTCTCTCCGAGGGGATCGTTACGAAATCGGAAAAGCTCGAAACTCACGGTATATACGATTATTACGCGGCATCGGGCTTCACGCCGCGTTGCTGGCTGTACATCTCGACGGGCAGAAATCACGGTAAGATAGATATTTCGGAAGCAATCAAGGTTTCCTGCAACTATTTCTTTTACGATATCGGCAGACGCCTGACGATCGAAACGATGAACAAATACTGTCGTGCGCTCGGCTTGGGCGAAGCGACCGGAATCGAGCTGTCCGAAAAGACGGGCGTGCTTGCCGGCCCCGATTACAGAACGGAAAACGGACTTGACGGCTGGAACCCCGGCGACACGCTCGCCGCAGCGATCGGTCAGTCAGATAACCTTTTCTCGCCGCTTCAGATCAGCGTATATATGTCCGCGCTTATCAACTGCGGTCAGCGATATAACGCTCACATCCTCGACTGCGTTAAAAAATACGGCTCCGGCGATATCGTTTACAAAACTGAAACAACAGTGCTCAGCACCATTGACTTAAAGCAGGACGACGTTCAAACAGTCCTTGACGCGATGCAGACCGTTGTTGAATCCGGTACAACAGCTACTCTTTTCGATAACCTGCCGATCAAGGTCGGAGGCAAAACCGGTACGGCGCAGGTCTCGAAAAATCACAGCGACAACGCCGTTTTCGTCGGCTTTGCACCCTTTGATTCGCCTGAAATCGTCGCAACCTGCGTCATTGAGCGTGGAGCACAGGGCGCGCTCGCCGGCATGGCTGTGCGCGACACCTTCATAAAATACTTCAACATCGAGATGACAACAGATGAAAACACACAAGAATGACGCGCTCTCCGTCCGCTTTGACGAGATCGCAGCACGTCTCGCTTCGCTTTATCCCGAAGCGATATGCTCGCTTGAGCACGGCGGAGACGCTTGGCGCTTGCTCGTTATGGCGCGCTTGTCCGCTCAATGCACGGACGCAAGAGTAAACATCGTCAGCCGCGAGCTGTTTGCACGCTTTCCGTCTGCGTCCGATATGGCGGACGCGGAGCTTTCGGAGCTGGAGACGATCGTTCGTCCGTGCGGACTTTACAGGATGAAATCCAAGGACATTAAGCTGCTTTCGCAAGAGCTGATCGACCGATTTGACGGGAAAGTCCCCGCCGATATGGAGTCCCTGCTCTCGCTCCCCGGCGTAGGACGCAAGATCGCGAATCTGATTTTGGGCGATGTGTATCACCTTCCCGGAATCGTCGCGGACACGCACTGCATTCGCATAGCGGGCAGACTCGGCGCTTATCCGGAGGAAATGAAGTCTCCGCAGACGGCGGAAAAGATCCTGTCTGCGCTCGTCCGTCCGAAGCTTCAAACAGATCTGTGTCACCGTTTTGTCCTTTTCGGACGCGACGTATGCACCGCGCGCTCACCTAAATGCACGGCGTGTCCGCTGTCCGATATTTGCGAGCATCACACCACCGAAAAGGAATAAAAATGCCTTGACACGGACACACTTTTTCGATACTATATAAAGTATAAATACAATCATGACCGAAAGGAACAAATAAACATGGCAAATGAAGAATTCGTAAACGGCGATATCGTCGTGCTTAAAGACGAAGAAGGCAAAGAGGAAGAATATGAGCTCGTAGGTAAGGCAGAGCTTGACGGCAATGTTTACTACGCGCTGATTCCCGCAGACAGCGAGGACGAATATGTTATTCTCAGGCTTGAGGCAGACGAGGACGATGAATACATCCTCGCTCCCATCGAGGATGACGATGAATTCGATCGCGTCGCAGATTATTTCGACGACACCTTCTTCTCGGACGTTGATTACGACGAGGAATAATTCATAAACATCAAAAACACGCCTTGCGGCGTGTTTTTGATTATAATATATCAAATCCTCCTTGATTTAGCCGCATTAATATGCTAAAATTAATTGTAAAATAAAATCCCATCCAAAAGGAGATATATTATGGGCAAGTTTGTCATCAAAGAAACCGCAACAGGCTACAAATT
>CAZOMK010000159.1:0-3293 GCA_964580615.1 uncultured Lachnospiraceae bacterium
AGCTCCTCCTGCGTCGATTCCTTGCCTGCGATAAATTGGATATCGTCGATGAGCAAAATATCGGCACGGCGAAATTTTTCGCGGAATTCGGGCGTGTGCTGCTTCATGATCGCGTCGATAAGCTGAGTCGTGAATTCCTCGCACTTTATATATACCAAATTGGCCTTTGGATTCTTCTTAAAGATCTCGTTTGTGACGGCGTACATAAGGTGTGTTTTGCCGAGTCCGGACGGGCCGTAGATGAAAAGCGGATTGTACACCGATCCGGGAGTTGAGGCGACTGCCATGCAAGCCGAATAAGCGAATTTATTTGAATTGCCGACGATGAAATTTTCAAAGGTGTATTCGTTTCTGTTTTGAAAATCCTCTGTTCTTGTCGTAACGTCGTCGTCGTACGAATGTTCTTCCTTTTTGGGCTTGACGGGTGCGCTTTCGCCCTCAAGAGGCTTTTTCTCCTTCGGCTCGACGTAAATTATCTCAACGTCGATGTCAAAGCCCATGATATCCTCGAATTTTTGCTTTACGATATCAATGTATCGACGGGTCAAAACGGAATAATTGTATTTATCGTCGGTTGAAATCACTGCTTTTTCCTCATCGAGCGAGACGAGATTCAATTTTTCGAACCAGAGCGAATACGATGCGTCGGAAAAGCTTTTTTTCAGCTCGTCTTTAACAAGATACCAGATTTTCGTTATGTTGTTTTCGTGGTACATTACTCCTCCTTTGGATGTGCTTCGGATGAATGTATTTATTGTCTGTAAAATTGCTTGGTAAAAGGGATATGTATCATCATATCGAGGGGGAGGGCTTAAAAAAGCGCAAAATACCCCTATTATTTATATTATATATATTATATCATAAAAATATAATAATTACAAGGAGTAAAGCGGAAAATGAAAGTACAATTTTCCGTCTCCGATCGGCGGCAAAATTCTTTATTTTCGGAGAAATAAAAAAAAACAGTTCCAAATCCGACAATATCACGTTGTTTTTATTAAAAACACTTGACAATAAACGATTTTTGTGTTTATAATAATAGCTGTCGTTATGCCGAAGCGAATTTCGGCGCAACAGCTTCCGTAATTTTGTAACAGGAGGTGCCGCAAATTATGAAGAGAACATATCAGCCTAAAAAGCTTCAGAGACAGAAGGAGCACGGTTTCATGAAGAGAATGAAAACCGCGAACGGACGTAAGGTTCTGAAGAGAAGACGCGCTAAGGGCAGAGCAAGACTCTCCTATTAATAAGCGATTATAAACCCGCCGCATACCGAGTGATCGGTTGCGGAGGGTTTTCGGTTTTTTTTCGGCAGGATAAAATTTTGCCGAAATATTCGTTTTTTTTAGTTTCAGGTAAAAAAATCAACGCAAACGGAAGCGGAAAGAAAAGAAATTACGCATAATGAAAATCGAAACTGTATGCGAAAACAGAGCTTATTTAAGAGCATATTCAAAGGGCAAAAAGCACGCGGGAAAGTACGCGGTGCTGTATGTCACAAAAAACGGTTCCGGTAAAACAAGAGTCGGACTTACCGTCACAAAGTCGCGCGGAGGCGCTGTTACGAGAAATCGTATCAAGCGTGTGCTCAGATGCGCCGTTATCGAAAATATAAAGGATGCATCGTTTTATCATTCCGGCGATATAATCATCGTTGCGAGGGATGCCTGTGCATTCGCAAAATCGGACGTTGTGGCGCACGATATGAGGTCGGGCTTTATTCGCCTCGGTCTTATCTCAGAAAGTGACTCTCAGACGGAAAATGATCAGTCGTGAAGCGTTTTTTGATTTGGTTGATAGGTCTTTACAGACGGTATATTTCGCCGTTGAAGCCAAGACCTACGTGCAGATTCGTTCCGACCTGCTCGGAATATGCAATTGAAGCAATCGAAAAAAGAGGCGTTATCGTAGGCTCCGCGCTGACTGTGTGGAGAATATTACGGTGCAATCCGTTTTGTAAGGGAGGGATAGATCCCGTCCCCGAAAAAAAGACAAAGCCTCATAAGAAAAACGAAAATTAGTATTTTGATTTTTGCAGCATAACGGAAAAAATGTGCGGATGATCGTCCGCGTGCCGGCAAACAAACGGCGATTGCCGGAATAAAGATCGAAATGCCGTAAAAAGTATTGTTTTGTCCGTTTTTTCGGACTAAAAGGAATTAAATAATGGAAAAAAGAAAAACAGCAGGTCTTCTCCGTGTGTTAACTGCAAATATGATCGTTGTGCTTCTTGCCGCTTCGCTCGTAACCGTATACTTTGCGGATGAAAATACCGCTGAAACGGCAGAGGATGCAGTTTCCACAGTCGAGGAAAAGGACGGATTTAAGCTTTCCGATATTCTCCTCGTTCCGATGGGCTTCATCATTCGTGTTTGCTACAGCCTGACAAACAATTACGCGATCGCGCTTTTGCTTTTCGCGCTCGTTATGCAGGTCATTCTCTTCCCTCTCGGAGTGAAGCAGCAGAAAAACACAAACAAGCAGGCTGCTCTCCGCCCTAAGGAAAATGCGATCCGTAAAAAGTATGCGGGACGTAACGACCAGGTGACGCAGAGAAAAATGCAGGAAGAAATCATGAATCTTTATCAGCAGGAGAATTTTAACCCCGCAAGCGGTTGTCTCCCCCTTTTGATTCAGCTTCCCATAATTTTCTCGCTTTTCGCAGTTGTTCGTCAGCCGCTTACCTACATCTCAAGAATCGGCTCCGGAGTTATCGCAAGCCTTAAAACGCAACTTACCGAGCTCGGAGTTGCGCTTACATCGAGCTATGAGGAAATAAGCATTATTTCTTACCTTAAAGAGCACGGTATCGGCAGTGTAACGGGTGTAACTCAGGAAACCGTTGACGTTATGCCTAACTTTAAGATGTTCGGCGGAAGCTTTGATATCTCCGTACTTCCAAAGGATGATATTCTCAGCGTCTATATTCTCGTGCCGATACTTACCTTCGTTGTAATGATAGCTTCACAGAAGCTTACAAAGAAGCTTACCTATCGCCCCGAAACAAACACCGGCGCAGATGCAAACACTCAGGCTTCCATGAAGATCATGGAGTGGATGATGCCTTTGATGTGCGTTTATTTTGCCTTCATCGTGCCCGCCGCTATCGGTGTGTACTGGATATTCCGTAATATCCTTTCCGTCGTTCAGCAGTTTATTCTTTCCCGTATGTACCCCACCCCGAAGTTTACCGAGGAGGAGCTCATAGCAGCGGAAAGAGAATATCTCGGTAAAAATCCGAAGAATAAGCCGAAACGCGACCCGAACGCTCCGCGTCCGCGTTCGCTCCATAC
>CAZOMK010000160.1:0-3286 GCA_964580615.1 uncultured Lachnospiraceae bacterium
TTGAGAATGAGGTTGCCCGTAATATGTACGAACGGTCAGAGCTTGACTATCTGATTTACAACGCTCCTTTGGAGTATGCAGACCTTATCTTGAATGGTGATCCCGAAACATACCTCAAAACCGTAACTGAATACAAACCGCTTGACTAAGATTTTGCCGTCGCAGGATTATCCTGTGGCGGCATTTTTACATAACAAAGCCGTGACTAAACTGTTGGTTCAAAAAAAGTTGAACTAATTATACCTGTGATACCTTCTTTATTCACAAATTCGTGGTATAATATAGATGCAAAGAAAAAAACGGAGGTACAAGAAAATGAAGTTATCACTTCCTGCAAATATAAGCAAATTACGAAAAGAACACTCTATGACACAGGAGCAGTTAGCGGAAGCCTTGGGTGTTACTTTTGCATCTGTCTCAAAATGGGAGCGTGGCGTAGCGACACCGGAATTAAATCTGATTGCAGAGATGGCGGATTTGTTTGGTGTATCATTTGATGCACTTGTCGGTTACGAGGTACAAAACGGAAGCGTGATTGCACTTGAAGAAAGAATACATCAGCTACAACGTGAAAAGAAATACGATGAAGCTATCACAGAGACAGAAAAAGCATTGATTCGTTATCCTAATGATTTTCGCATCGTCTATCGTGCCGGTGAATTATACGCCGTTGCAAGTATTGAACGAAGCAAAGAAAAGCTCCTATATCGCTGTATCGAACTGTTAGAGCAATCTATTTTGCTTTTATCGCAAAACAACGATCCAGATATTAGCGAGGTCTCAATACAAAACGAGATTGCTCAATGCTATATTGTTCTTGGCAAACACGAAAAGGGTCTTGATATTCTAAAGAAATATAATGTCGGAGGAGTTCACAATGATCTTATTGCCATGACTTATACGGGAAATAATGGTTTTGACCCCAAAGATGCAGAACCGTATATGATGGGAGCATTTGGGAATATCGTTACATCAGCGGTTCGCACGATGATGGCTTATGCCGATTATTATTTCAAGAAAGGGGACTACGCATCAAGCCGAGATGCACTTATATGGTTAGTAGATTTGCTTCAAGGAGTTAAGATTGATAAGAATGCAGTTGCCTATGTTGATAAAGTGGTTGCGCCTTGTTATTCCGAGTGCGCAAACCTTTCGCTTCTTCTTGGAGAACAGGAAAAAGTAGAACCGTATTTGCAACTTGCTTATGATGTTGCCAAAACCTTTGATACTGCGCCCACTTATAAAATCAGAAATATAAAATTTTGTGTTGGTGATTTTGAAAAAGCTACAGCATATGACGATCTTGGTGAGTCTGCTGTTTCTTCGGTAGTCAAACAGATTACACAAGAAAACAGAGATAAGCGGTTATTAAGTATTTGGAAAAAAATCGTTGAAGAGGAATCCTGCGGAGGTGCGAAATGAAAAATACAAAGTTGGATATTCATCCATACACAAAACAATTTTTCAAAGGAAATATCGTTTATTTTATTTTTGCTTTGTTCACAACCTTGCTTGGAGCCATTGGAGCATTACTTGTTTCATGGCTGATACAACAGTTGATTGACTTGATCGGCGGCTATGAGACCGGATTTACTCTGCTTCAGCTTACCATTATCACATTGGTGTTAATCGGAGGAATCGCAGTTGCCGATTTAATCTCTTACTACTCTAAGCCAAAATTCATTACACGGGGAATTTCTCATTATAAGGAATATGTTTTTAGTGAACTCACAAGAAAAAATATATCAGCTTTTTCCAGCGAAAATTCTTCGACCTACATATCTGCGTTTACGAATGATATTCAAACCATAGAACAGGGCTACCTCTGGAGTACATTTTCCATACTTGACAGTTTGCTTACCTTCATCGGTGCAATGGCTTTGATGGTTTGGTACAGCCCTCTGCTCACATTAGTTGCTATAGGACTTTCTCTTTTGCCGTTGATTGCCTCCATCTTGACGGGCAATAAGGTTGCAGCGGAAGAAAAGAAGGTTTCGGACAAAAACGAAGCATATACTTCTACATTAAGGGATAGCTTGGGTGGTTTCTCTGTTATTAAATCCTTTAAGGCAGAAGCGCAGATGATTCGCATTTTCAAAGAAAAAGTACGAGAGCTTGCAAAGGCACAATGCGGTAAACACAAAATGCGTATCCTTGTTCAGATGTTTGGTTCTGTTGCGGGAATCACAGCACAGCTTGGTGTATTCATCTTCGGAGCGTATCTTGCGCTATCCGGCAAAGGTGTTACCGCAGGTACTACGATGATATTTGTTCAGTTAATGAACTACGTTCTCAGCCCGACCAGTACGATACCCACTTGTATCGCAGAGAGAAAAGCGGCAAAGGCTTTGGTGGAGAAAATTGCGAACGCCTTAAATTCCAATGTCAGAGAGGAAAGTGAAACCGAACACAAAGAGTTTAGGCATAGCATAACAATAAAGGATCTTTCTTTCGGCTATGAACCTGAAAAGCAAGTCCTTAAAAGTATCAACTGTGCATTTGAACTTGGTAAAAAGTACGCCATCGTCGGTGCATCGGGTAGCGGCAAATCAACCTTGCTGAATCTGCTGATGGCGTCATATCAGAATTACGACGGTACGATATATTATGACGATACCGAACTGCGAGAGATCAGTAGCAGTAACCTTTATGAGATCGAAAGCATTATTCAGCAGAATGTGTTCGTATTCAATGCCACGATCAAAGACAATATCACAATGTTCCGTGATTTCTCCGAAGAACAGATTAACGAGGCAATTCGCCTTTCTGGTCTATCTGCATTGATTGAGGAAAAGGGCGCAGATTATCTATGCGGTGAAAATGGAATCGGATTATCCGGTGGCGAGAAACAACGTATTTCCATTGCCCGGAGCTTGCTCAAAAAATCACAGGTGCTTCTTGTTGATGAAGCTACTGCAGCCCTGGATGCTGAAACCGCATATCAAGTTTCAAGTGCCATACTCAGTCTGAATGATATTACAAGCATCGTTGTCACTCATTCGCTTGATGAAGGATTACTCAGAAAATACGATGGCATTATCACTTTGAAAAATGGCTCAATTGTTGAAACAGGAACTTTCGATGAGTTAATCGCAGAGAAAGGATACTTCTATTCGCTGTTTACGATTTCTCAATAACGCTCTTCTCGTGAGCATCGGTAGCGATGCAGAAATTTTGTCGCAAACAGTTTTTTGAAAAAATGTACTGCGGCAAAATGAAAACCGCTGTAATTTTCATTCCCGTGTAGGATGGAAGTTGCAGCGGTTTTGTATTTTCTGAGGAAAGG
>CAZOMK010000161.1:0-3176 GCA_964580615.1 uncultured Lachnospiraceae bacterium
CCTATGAGCGTTATTCCCTAGGCAACATCCTTAGGTCTGCCGAGGGAGCAATTTTTGCCCACAACGGTATCGCCGTCTATGATACTGTAATTTACAACGCTGCCCGCGCCGATCCTTGTACCGTTCATAATAACGGAATCCTTTACAAGCGCGCCGGGTTCAACGATAACGCCGCCCGAAAGAACGGAATTTTCAACAACGCCGTATATCTCGCAACCCTCTGTGATAAGCGAATTTTTAACATCTGCATTTTCTCCGATAAAATGCGGGGGTTCTGCTGTATTTCTCGAATAAATTCTCCAATCGCGGTCGTTGATAACGAACGCGGGCTCCTCGCCGAGAAGATCCATGTTAGCCTCCCAAAGAGACTGGATCGTTCCGACGTCCTTCCAATAGCCGCGGAAGGGGTACGTAAACATCTTTTTGCCGTCGTTAAGCATTGCGGGGATGATATCCTTGCCGAAGTCGTTAGACGAGTTGGGGTTAAGCTCATCGCGTCTCAGATATTCCGCAAGCGCCTCACGGTTGAATATATATATACCCATCGACGCTTTTGTGCTCTTGGGATTCTTCGGCTTTTCTTCGAATTCGTAGATCTGACCGTTTTCGTAGGTATTGAGGATACCGAAACGAGAAGCCTCCTCAAGCGGCACTTCAAGGACTGCGATCGTTGCGTCCGCGTTATTTTTCTTATGCTCCGAAAGCATTTCATCGTAATTCATCTTATAGATATGGTCTCCGGAAAGAATGAGGACATAATCCGGATCATAGCGCTCGATGAAAGCGAGATTCTGATAGATAGCGTTAGCAGTTCCGCGATACCAATCCGACGAGGTCTTACCCTGATAAGGAGGGAGCACCATAACGCCGCCGGTGTTGCGGTCGAGGTCCCACGGCTGACCGTTACCTATGTATTCATTGAGGACTAAAGGTTGATACTGTGTGAGAACACCGACTGTGTCGATTCCGGAATTAACACAGTTGGACATAGGGAAATCAATGATGCGGTACTTTCCGCCGAACTGTACTGCGGGCTTTGCGGTAGTTTCCGTGAGAGTGTAGAGTCTGCTGCCCTGGCCGCCTGCGAGAAGCATAGCGACGCATTCCTTTTTCTTGTACATAAAAAGTTTCTCCTCAATAATATTTTATTTTTACAAAAAATCTTTACTGTTTTTGAAGAATGATTCCGGAAAGCGGCGGGATCGTCAACGAGAGCTCAAACTGCTCCGTCTTGTCCTTCGCCTTTGATACGTTTCGTGCCGTAACTGTGCTGAGTTTTCTTCGATCTCCGCCGAAGCAAGTCCACGCGCTGTTGATAAGCACCTTATATTTACCGGCAAACGAAACGGGGACCTTGTATTTTTTCCATTCCGAGCCGGAATAATTGACGATCGCTATGATTTCGTTGCCCTCAAGATCACGCCTCTTATATGCGATAACGTTATGTGCGGCGTCATCGGCTGTGATCCATTCAAAGCCGTCCCAGTTTCCGTCGATCTCCCAAAGCGCGGGCGTTGACAGATAGAGATGGTTGATCGCCGCGACGAACTTTTTCAGGTCGCGATGCTTGTCATAGTCAAGCATGAACCATTCGAGCTGATTTTCATAATCCCATTCACGGAACTGACCGAACTCCTGCCCCATAAACATTAGCTTTTTGCCGGGAAATGTCATCATGTGCGTTAAAAACGCTCTCATTCCGTTGAATTTTTCCTCATAGGAGCCGAACTGCTTGTCGAGAAGCGACTTTTTGCCGTGCACAACCTCATCGTGCGAGACGGAAAGGATGAAATTTTCGGAATATGCGTACATCATGGGGAAAGTGAGCTTACCGTGACAGCCGGAGCGGTAGAACGGATCGCACGAGATGTAATCGAACATATCGTTTGACCAGCCCATGTTCCATTTGAAGTTGAAGCCGAGTCCGCCGACGGAGGGCGACTGCGTGATGAGCGGCCAAGCCGTTGACTCCTCCGCGATCATCATCAAGTCGGGGAATTCCGCATGGACAGTATCGTTAAGCTTACGCAAGAACGCGATAGCCTCTAAGTTTTTATTTTCGCCGTAAACGTTCGGTATCCAATCGCCGGGCATACGGTCAAAATCAAGATAGAGCATTGAAGCAACCGCATCGACACGGATACCATCTATATGATATTTACGCGCCCAATACAGGGCATTGGATATAAGGAAGCATTGAACCTCCGGACGTCCCAAATCGAAGAAGCGAGTGCCCCAAACAGGATGCTCCATTCTGTCCTTTCCCTGATACTCGTATGTAGGATGACCGTCGAACTCATAAAGTCCGTGCTCGTCCTTCGGGAAATGAGCGGGCACCCAGTCCATTATAACTCCGATGCCGTGCGAATGGAATTTATCGACGAAGTACATGAAATCCTCAGGTCTGCCGAATCTTGATGTAGGTGCGTAATATCCGCAAACTTGATATCCCCATGATCCGTCAAAGGGGTGCTCCGCAACAGGCATAAGCTCAACATGAGTATAGCCCATTTCGGAAAGATACGGCACAAGCTGATCCGCAATATCGCGATAATTCAGATACGAATCGTCGTTATCCTTTGTTGTATTTCCGTCCTTGGTGCGCCATGAACCGAGATGCATTTCATAAACATTCATCGGCGCGGAATAGAATTTCCCTTTTCCCCAAACTGTATTTCCGCGTTCAGCGAGCCATGCCGAATCGTGCCATTTAAAATCGGGCAATTCATAGACATGGGAAGCTGTTTTGGAGCGTGTTTCGTTATAAACGGCGTAAGGGTCGCTTTTTTTGGTTTCCTTACCGTCGGAGACGACGATGTACTTGTAATTCATCTCCGAGATCGGGAAATCGGGGGCATACTTGATCTCCCAAACTCCGCCGTCGCTTATTTTTTTCATCGGCAGATCGTATCCCCAGCCGTTAAAATCACCTGTCAGGTAGACGGTATCCGCACGCGGAGCCCACGTTCTGAAAACATACTCGCCTCCGTCGCTGTGGCAGCCGAGATATTCATAAACGCTGAAATCAGTTCCCTGATGGAAATAATAGATATGCGAATCCGAACACGACTGCGCCGCCGCTGTACTTTGTGTTTTCTTTGAAGCTTTGCTTTTTTCTTTTTTCGCCATAATATGCTCACATCCTCCGAAGAACACTTTGTTATAATATATTATAC
>CAZOMK010000162.1:0-3170 GCA_964580615.1 uncultured Lachnospiraceae bacterium
GTTGACGCGTAATAGAAACCGTCGTCACTTTTTTCGCTGAAATTCAGCGTCATCTTTGCTCCGCCGTACTCATACGACACTGTATACGCGGGGGTCGAAAGTCCGAACTTTTCAAGATTTTCGGCAGTGAGTCCCATCGCCGCAACAGACTCGCCTGAATAATAGCAGAGCGCCTGAAGCGTTGTATCGTACATCATCGAAAGGTTATATTCGGCGGGGAACACCGCGATCGACTTTGCGATGGCGGTCGTTTCCATTTCACCGAGCTCCTCCGTCGTCAGATTCCTGCAAACGAGGAAATCCTCGCCCTTATGCTTGATCGTGAAGTTATTGATAAGATAATAGCTTGTTGTCTCTATTCCCGCCGTAAGCAGCGGCGAGAGAAGCGCCTCGACCGGCTGAAGCAGAGTATTCTCAGCGCCAACGTCTATGATATAGACAGTATCTCTGCCCTCATACATGGCGTAATACGCGCCGCCGGATATGATCTTTTTACCGATCGTCACCTTATGCTTCTGACCGGAGGTTGTTGTAAGGATATAGTATGCGGGCTCAACGTCCTTTCCCGCAAAGCCGTAGTCGATGAGCTCCTGCTCCGTCGGCTTTTCGGTAACCTTTTGAGGCGCCATCGAATATCCCGCGGAGACGACAAGCTGAGAGAACAGCTCCTCGTCGTAGGCGAGGTTTTCATGTCCCTCGATTGCAAAATCGCTTTCGGCTTCGCCCGTGCGGACGAATTTATACTCTCCGTACTCGTTATGCACCTCGATGGACTGAATGTTTTTACGCTCGACCTGAGGGAACATTAAGAAATAATCGCCGTAGGTAAGTCCCTCTCCCTCGTTTGTTTCGGGGGGCGGCGCGTCAGTTTCGTCATCCTTTGCCGTAAGCGGTCTGACTACGACAAGATACGCAACGAGCATGACGGCGAAAAGCACTAAAAGCGATATTATAAATACACTTTGTCTTTTTATCATTTGTACTTTCTCCTGACAGTGACAACAACGCAAGCCGCAACGGTAACAAGAGGCATAACGGAGATGAACGCGCGCGTCCAGCTGTTAGCCTGCTCCGTTGTAATATCGAGCTTATTGTCATTAAAGACTTTATAATCTATATCCGCGGGCACTCTTTCCTTACCAAACGCTCTCATGCAGGCGTAAAGCACGTCTGAATTGGCGTAAACATTGCTGAGGAGGTAGGGGGACGCTGTAAAGTCGGTACAGCCGGAGGCAAGCACGTAGCTTGTATAGTACTCGTTATCTCTTACGCGAGTTTCCTGAGAGATCGTCATAAGGCTGTAAACGCCGGATTCCGCCGCAACGGAACTGTTTGAAACCTTATGTGCCGTATCCGCCGTCATGAACACGTCGGAGACTGTTCTGTTATCGACGCCGAACGACTTTGACGTATAGACCTTATTGATGGGGCAAGCGTTACGGAAAATGACCTTGGGCCAATTCGACATTGACGTAACCTGCTTATAGATCGAGGAAGCGAGCTCCTCCTCGTTTGTATTATACTGTCCGACGAGCGCGGAGCCGTCAACTGTGATTGCGTGCTCCTCGTCAACAAGCGAGGTACCCGCCTCAAATTCGATTCCCCACTCATAGAGGAACTCATTGAGGTTTGTAAGATCGCCCACAGACATGGGGTCGACAAACACGAACAGCGAGCCGAGGCCGTCGAGGAATTTGTCTATCTTTTCGATTTCGGAATCACCCACCGATTCTTCGGTATATCCGCCGAAATCGTACTTGGGATCGTTGATGACCAAAACGCGAGCCGCGGGATCTATATCCTCTTTTGAGAGGTCGATGGCTCTGACGTCATAGCCTGCGTTATAGAAAAGCTGGATGAGGGCTACCGCGTCCTCATCGGAATTGAGCGCCTCTCCGTGACCGGAGGAGAAGTACGCGATGGGCATTTCGTCCGCTGTTACCTGAAGGATCGCGGAGACGAACTGCTCCTCGCCCTTATACGCCCAAACATAATCCGTATCGTTCGTATCCGTTATAAAGAAGCTTGTATACGAGAAAAGACGGAACTCCGTGCCGCTTTCGACGATAACGGATGTTGTCGGCACGTGCGGCGACGATGTTGTCGTATACTTTTCGAGGTACACGTTATTCGTAAGCACGTCTCTGTAATCTATCGTTACGTTATCGAACTCTTTTTCAAGCAGGCGCGCCGTATTGAGGATATAATGCATTGAGCCGTCCGCCTCAAGCTCGTCCTTTTCCATACAGAAGGTGATGACGATCTCGTCCTTAACGTCCTTCAAGAGCTCGTATGTTGCATCGGAAAGAGAGTATATCTCCGAATCGGTCATATCTATATACCACATATACTTTGACGCAAGCGCGGAGAATATAACATTAAATATAATGACAAACGCGACAAATGCGACAGTAAACATAACGGAATAGCTGCCGTATTTGACCTTTTTCGTTTTAAGCGACTGTTTAAGATTAAAATTCATCTCGTCACCCCCGATCAAGCCCAGCGGCGCTTTTCATACACGCGAACTGTAAGGAAAACGGAGACGGCGGAGATCGAAGCATAGTAAACGACGGCGCCGAAATCAAAAATTCCGTTTGTAAAGTTACCGAAGCGCGAGAAGATGGAAAGCCAATTGAGAATAGAGCGGATGAAATACGAATTAATGTAGCTGTTTCCGAAGCTGATAACGAGGAAAACGAGCAGCACGAGAATAGTCACGACGCACGCAACCATCTGATTTTCCGTCAGCGAGGAAACGAGCAGACCTATACCGACAAACGCCGAGCCGATGAGGAACAGCGCGATCATGTCTCCGACGAGGATCGCCAGATGCGAGGTATCGTAATCACCCTTATAAAGTGCGAAGGGGATGTAATAAACGACTGTAAGGAGCATTGTACCCATAAGCATTGTCATTGCCGCCAAGAATTTAGCCATGACCATACCGGTAAGGCTGACGGGTGATGTAAGGAGCATCTGCTCTGTACGTGTACGTCTTTCCTCCGAGAAGGATTTCATTGTAAGTACGGGGACGAGGATGATAAACACAAATATCATCAGCGTGAAATATGTTTTTGTCTCTCGTGTAGCCGATTGAATCGTTGTATATGAGAACGCAACTGCGGATATGAGCAGGAGGGCTGCCGCAAAAATATATCCGATGGGAG
>CAZOMK010000163.1:0-3145 GCA_964580615.1 uncultured Lachnospiraceae bacterium
GAGCTTGACGGTAAGTTCTACGTTACAAAGAACAATGCTTCCGGTCCCGCACTCACTGTTGCGGACGAGATCAGCGCAATCCTTGAAGCTAAGCTTCTCCTTTCAGTTCTTCCCGCAAACAACTGCGAGGGTACTGTACGCTATGAAAAGAACGCAAACGGCCCCGTTGATGTTTCTTACATCAAGGACGGCGGTTACGACGTTCACAGCGTTATCGCTTCCGTTGCCGATGACGGCAATTATAAGGAGCTTTCCGCGGCTCTCGCTCCCGAAGTCGTTATCGCTCTTTCTTCCGTCGGCGGCACTGTTACCGGTATCGTTGCGACAAATCCCGCGGTTAACGGCGGTAAGCTTACATCCGACGCCGCAAAGAAGGCTTCCCGTCTCGTTTCCCTCTGCGACAGCTTCAACATTCCCGTTGTTACAATCGTAGACACAAAGGGACTTGACACCGAAAGCGCTCCCGATGCAAACGAGCTTGCAAAGCTTGCGTTTGCGTACACTTCTTCCGAATGCGCAAAGGTAACTGTCGTTACCGGCGAGGCTTACGGCGCGGCTTACACCGTTCTCGGAAGCAAATCCGTCGGCTCAGACATCACTCTTGCGCTTGATTCCGCAGTTATCAGCGCAATGCCCGCAGAATCCGCAGTTGCTCTTCTTTGGGATGAAAAATTCGAGGGTGCAACGGATCCCGCCGCTCGCCGTGCAGAGCTTGTTTCCGAATGGAACGCTACTTTCGGCTCCGCTGTTGACGCCGCTTACAAGGGCGAAATAGATGACATCATCGAATCCTCCGAGCTTCGCGCACGTATTGCCGCTGCTCTTGAGATGCTTTCGATGAAAAGCACAGGCGAACCCGTAAGACGTCACATCAATCTCCCCCTTTAATGAAAGGAGACTGACATGACAGCTATCAGATTTGCAGCTCTTGCGGCATCTGCTTCGTCCGGTACAGAGCCCCTGACCTCTTTTTCCGACAAGCTCTCGACAGGTCTTACCGTCTTTGCACTCGGAATGGTTACGGTTTTTGCCGTTCTTGCGATTTTGTGGGCAATTCTCGCTCTGTTCAAGGTTGTTTTCTATCATGAAAAGAAGCCTGCCGCAGTGAAAGCGCCCAAGCCCGCGCCTGCTACCGCAGCAGTTCCCGCACCCGCAGCAGCTCCCGCTACCGAAAGTGATGACGGTGCGCTTGTTGCCGCTATCACCGCCGCAATCGCCGCTTACACCGCGGACGACGAAAGCTTTTCAGGCGGATTCAGAGTTGTTTCCTTCAGACGTTCTTCGAACGCCTCTCCCTGGAACAAACGTTAAGCAATTTTTATTTTTCTGAAAGGATTATTATCATGAAAAAGTACAATGTAACCGTAAACGGTGTCGTATATGAAGTGCTCGTTGAAGAAGCAGGCGCGGTTTCCGCTCCTGTTGCAGCTCCCGTAGCAGCACCCGCTCCCGTTGCAGCTCCTGTTGCAGCTCCCGCACCCGCAGCGGCTCCCAAGGCAGCTCCCGCTCCCACTGCAGCCGCAGGCGCAGTAACAATCAACGCTCCGATGCCCGGAACAATCCTCAAGGTAAACGTTTCCGTAGGTGCTGACGTCAAGAAGGGCGACATTCTCTGCATCCTCGAAGCTATGAAGATGGAAAACGAGATTCTCGCACCTCAGGACGGTAAGGTTGCAACCGTTGTTCAGAGCGGCACCTCCGTTTCCACAGGCGACCTCCTCGTTTCTCTTTCATAATATAAGCAGAATATAACAGTTAAAGCTATATTTTCGCAAATTATTATAAAGGAGTGTAACCGTTTTGGAATTCGTACAAAAATTCTTGGAAACAACGGGATTTATGCAGCTCATCTATGATGAGTCCGGCGCGGTTAACCCTAATTTTTACAAGACACTCATCATGTATGCCATCATCGGCGTGCTCTTTTATCTCGGTGTCGTTAAAAAGTTTGAGCCACTTCTGCTCGTCCCGATCGCTTTCGGTATGCTCCTCGCCAATCTTCCCGGAGCAAACCTCATCCACATGGATTTCTTCATCAGTGAGGATAACAGCCTCTCCCTTGTTGACACATTAAAGCTTGTTGTCAACGAAGGCGGACTTGTAGATATCCTCTATCTCGGCGTTAAGCTCGGTATTTACCCGTCTCTCATCTTCATGGGCGTCGGCGCAATGACGGACTTCTCCGCCCTCATCTCCAACCCCGTATCCCTTATGATGGGCGCGGCTACCCAGCTCGGCGTATTCGTTGCATTTATCGGAGCTCTCTTCCTCGGATTCTCTCCTGCGGAAGCTTCCGCTATCGGTATCATCGGCGGCGCTGACGGCCCTACCGCTATCCTTGTAACAAAGACGCTCGCTCCTCACCTTCTCGGTGCTATCGCGATCGCGGCTTACAGCTACATGGCGCTCATCCCCTTTATTCAGCCTCCCTTCATGAAGCTTCTTACAACGAAGAAAGAGCGTCAGATCGTTATGTCCTCGCTTCGTCCCGTTTCAAAGCTTGAGCTCGTTGTATTCCCCATCGTTGTTACTCTTATCGTAACAATGGTAGTTCCGGATGCGGCGCCTCTCGTTGGCTTCCTTATGCTCGGTAACCTCTTTAACGTTACCGGCGTTACCGACCGTATCTCCAAGACAGCGCAGAATGAGCTTATCAACATCTGCACGATCTTCCTCGGCGTTTCCGTCGGTGCAACTGCAAATGCAGAGAACTTCCTCTCTCCCCGTACACTCTATATCATCGCGCTCGGTCTTGCGGCGTTCTGCTTCTCGACAATAGGCGGACTTCTCTGCGGAAAGTTCCTCTGCTGGGTTACAAAGGGCAAGATCAATCCTCTTATCGGCTCGGCAGGCGTTTCCGCCGTTCCGATGGCGGCTCGTGTTTCCCAGACAGTCGGTCAGAAAGAAAACCCCGCAAACTTCCTTCTCATGCACGCTATGGGTCCGAATGTTGCCGGTGTTATAGGCTCGGCAGTTGCGGCAGGCGTACTGCTCTCACTCTACGCATAATTAATTTACAGAAAGGAATCGTAATATAATGGCAAAGGTAAAAATCACCGAAACCGTTCTTCGCGACTCGCATCAGTCGCTCATCGCCACGCGTATGAAAACTGAAGAAATGCTTCCCATCCTTTCGGAGATGGAT
>CAZOMK010000164.1:0-3129 GCA_964580615.1 uncultured Lachnospiraceae bacterium
TTGTTACAACTCCTGCGAGATTGTAAAGAGCAACGTGGTCGGGGTAGCAATATGCGATATTGGGCTGGTTGCCAACGGAAATTTCCGTACTGATTCTTTCACGAACATCGTCATATCCGCCGACACTTTCGTATGTAACAGTGATATTGGGGTAAAGCTTGTTAAATTCCGCAATGTAGGTATCAAGAACCGCAGCAAGGTTCTTACCCATTGTATTGTAGAAGGAGATCGTAACCGCACTTCCGTCATATCCGTTTTCGGGGACAGTGAAGTTGGGCTCTGCCTTTCCGTCGTTTTTGCCGGGATTGTCCGACGGATCGTTGGGATCAGAGGACACGCAGGCAGTGAATGTGCTCATCAGCATAACGACAAGCATGAGTGCTGCTAAAATTCGTTTCATCATAAAAATGAATCCCTTTCTTATAAGATATTTTATATGTTAAAGGCAAAAAATGCCGATTAACCCTTGATTCCGCTACGGCTGACTCCCGCCATAATGTACTTTCTCAGGAACACGAACACAAGGAACAACGGTGCCGAAACAATGGCTACCGCCGCCATCTGAACGGGATAATTTGTCTGTCCCGCTTCATCTATAAACGCCGCTCCGCGCAGACCGTTTGTTATAAGTCTGTGAGCTTCATCGTTTGCAACGAGGCGCGGCCAAATATAGGAGTTCCATGCACCCATCATTTTGAGGATCGTGATCGAAATGAGTGTCGGGAGCGAAAGCGGTATCATGACCTTCCAAAGATACTTTATATCCGATGTACCGTCAACCTTAGCGGCGAGGTAAAGCTCGTTCGGTATCTGAAGGAAATTCTGTCTCAAAAGGAATATGTAGAAAACGCTTACGAGGAACGGCACTATAAGAACTGTATATGTGTTTTTCCAGTTACCGATAGTCATAAGAAATTCCGAATTCAATTCTTTTCCAAGCGAATAGAGACCGAGGAAATCGTTGATCGTTTGGTAATTTGTGATCGTGAAGAGCTCGCCCGGAATCATCATTGTCGCCAAGAGAAGCGTAAAGAGCGTTTCCCTGCCCTTAAACTCAAGACGTGCAAACGCAAAAGCCGAGAGCACGGTGATGACAAGGCTGAGGATCGTCGAAACAAGTCCGACTATCAAAGTGTTATAGAAAAGTCTTCCGAGGCTTCCCGTTGTAAACGCTTCAATATAGTTTGAAAGCATAATATCTTTCGGCCAGAATGTAGGTACATTCAATCTGTATTCCATCGTAGATTTAAGAGATGAGATTATCATCCAATAAAACGGGAAAAGGACTACGATCGCCATGAACAGGAGGAATACGTAGGTGAAGAAAGTTACCATCGGCTTAGTGATTTTTTGCTTTGCGGAAACTTCCTTCATATTTCGTTCTTTCATTGTTTTTACGGACATTTACAGCACCTCCGTCAAAAATGAACTTTCTTCTTGATGAACTGATTATTGATCAAGGTTACAACAAGAATGATAGCAAAGAGAATAAGCGCCGCGGCACTTGCTCTTCCCTGGCTGTTTGTCTCAAGCGAATCGTAAATGAATCCGACTATTGTATTAAGGCGACCGTCGTCATCGGGCGGGCCCATTGTTTCACCGAATATACCTACGATAGAGGAATATTCCTTAAAGCCTCCGATAAAGCCGGTAATGATAACATACGCAAGCATGGGAGAAAGAAGCGGTATTGTGATCTTCGTAAACACACGTCTGCGAGGCGTTCCGTCAACCTTTGCCGCGTCGTAATACTGCTTGTTTATGCTCTGAAGTCCGCCCAAAAGAATGAGTATCTTAAACGGAAGCGCATTCCAGACGATATAAACAATCATAACGGTGATATTTGCGGCATAAGTTGAGCCCGTGTTGATCCAGCTTATCGGTTCAACACCGAAAAGACCCAAAATATTATTAATGATACCTGCCGTAACGATGATGGGATTATCACCGCCGATACCCTGACCTACAATATTAAACATTGCGGCGAATACCATACCGATCGCGATCGAATTCGTCACGTAAGGAAGGAAAAATATCGTTTGAAGCGCATTACGCAAGAACTTGATCGAATTGAGCGCAACTGCGATAAGAAGTGCCAAAAGTGTCGATATCGGAACTGTCGTAACGCAAAGAAGAATGGTATTATTAAGGCATTTATTGAATCTCTGGTATTCCAAAACCTTAACGAAGTTGCCTATTCCGAAATTAAATTTAACCCCGGAAACGGCTTTAAGTCCGCTGTAGCCCTCAAGTAAGGACATACGAACGGTATTAAATATCGGCCATACCGTAAAGATCAAAAGGAGAATGATCGCAGGAGACAAGTAAAGCCACGCTTTCCATTGCTTTTTACTGTCAACCATTTTACTTCACCTCAAAGCGGATGCGTTCTTCTGTTTCCTTATCGAAAAGGAAGATCTTATGCGGCTTAATGTTATACGCAACGACCTTATTCGATACATCGACCTTTACGTCGGAAGGAATTATTGATCTGACCTGTTCGCTGATCGACGCGGGATTCTTCGAGATGATGCTCATATCTCTGCCCATTACCTCAACATTGACAAGCTCGCAGTGAAGCTTTCCGTTGGGATCAAGCTCAAAGCCTTCGGGACGTATACCGATGAACACTTCTCTGTCGTCAACTCCGTTTACGTCAAGGACAGCATCCTCACCGATGTAAACCTTATTGTTTTCAATTCGTCCCTCAAGGACATTGATCGGCGGCGTGCCGAGAAATTTAGCAACGAAAAGATTTGTGGGATCGTCGTAGACCTCCTGAGGCTTACCGATCTGCTGTACGACGCCGAGCTTCATAACGACGATTCTGTCGGAGATAGACATTGCTTCCTCTTGGTCGTGCGTTACGAAAACAGTCGTGATGCCTGTTTCCTTCTGGATACGGCGGATTTCCTCGCGGGTTTGGAGACGAAGTCTTGCGTCGAGGTTGGAGAGCGGCTCGTCCAAAAGGAGGACGCGCGGCATTTTAACAAGTGCACGTGCGATTGCGACACGCTGCTGCTGTCCGCCGGAAAGCTCGCTCGGCTTACGATCCATAAGATCGTCTATCTGAACAAGTCGAGCCGCGTCGTATGCGCGGTCAATCATTTCCTGCTTTGTAAGCTTGTC
>CAZOMK010000165.1:0-3125 GCA_964580615.1 uncultured Lachnospiraceae bacterium
TGCATCCCCTCCCTCAAGCGCACGGATATCAAGCGCGAAGCGCCCAAATTCAGCAATATCGAGCGCAAGATCGGTAACATTCCGGTCGTATTCCACGACGTCGGAGCTAACGGCATCGCATACGTCACCTTTAAGTTTGACGCAACGGGACTCCCCACAGAGCTTATCCCTTACGCCGATCTGCTTTCCTCCGTTCTCTGCAATGTCGATACGGAAAAGCACTCCTACTTTGAGCTTTCCAACGACATCGGTATCAATACCGGCGGTCTCGGTTACCATTTCGGCATAAATCGCACGAAAAATGATGATGACTACAAGATTTCAGGCAATGTTTCCTTCTCTGCACTGTCGGAAAAGGTAAGCCACGCCGTTGAGCTTTGCGCCGAGGTCATCTCATCCTCGAAGCTTTCCGACAAAAAGCGTCTGCGTGACATCATCAGCGAACGTCAGTCCAACAAGCTCTCCTCCATCGCCGGCAGCGGTAACTCTTATGCATCTTTGCGCGCAACTACCTACTTCTCCAAGACATCCTACGTTGCCGACCTTGCAGACGGTATAGGAAACTATCTCGCGCTCAAGGAAGTTATGTCCGACTACGACGCAACGGCTGACAAGATCATCAAAAATCTTTCCGATGTTATCAATTTCATCTTCCGTGCGGAAAATCTCATCGTCAGCGTTGCCGCAGACGAGACAGGCTACGCACAGCTTGAAGCTTCGCTCGGCGATTTCGTAAACGCACTCCACACAGGCGAAAAGGTTACAGGCTCCACCGAAATCACACCCGTAAAGAAGAACGAAGGCTTCGCAATGCCGATCCAGGTTCAGTACGTAACACGTGCGGGCAATATGAACACCGCAGGCTACAACTATTCCGGCGCTCTCGCAGTCCTTCGCACCTGCCTTTCCATTGATTATCTCTATCAGGAGATCCGCGTAAAGGGTGGCGCTTACGGTCAGGGTTGCAGCTTTGATCCCTACGGATCTGTTGCATTCACGTCATATCGTGACCCTCAGCTCCGTCAGACTGATAACGTGTACCTCAAGACGGGCGATTTTGTTCGCGCTCTCGACCTCGACGAGGCAGAGCTCACAAAGCTCATCATCGGTACTTTCTCAAGTCTCGATTACCCCAGAAATGCAAAGCAGAAGGCAGCCGCTTCCTTCAACGCCTACATCTCCGGACGTACCGACGAGGACGTTCAGCGCGAGCGCAACGAAGCGCTTGACGTAACGCTTGAGGATCTCAAATCTCAGGCTGATATGATCGACGCTGTTCTCGCTCAGGGCTACGCCTGCACGATCGGTAACGCAACAAAGCTCCGTGAAAACGCGGATATGTTCGATACGATCGTAACTCTTTCATAAATAACAAAAATGAAGCTGTGTCTGCGGCAATACCTACGGCACAGCTTCATTTCTACGAAATCGAGGTGCGATTATATGAAAACTCGCAAATATTGGATCGACACAATGGTGTCCGTTGCACGTCCCGTCCTTTCTGCAATCGCAAACGGAAAGCTCGTCGAAACGATGAACGTTTTTCCCCGTCGCGAGCAAAAATCAAATCGCGACTGCACATATCTCGAAGCATTCTCGCGCACGCTTGTCGGCATTGCGCCTTGGCTTGAGCAAAAGGCGGAGGATGCGAAAGAAGAAGCGCTCAGACTTGAATTTTGCGAGCTTGCGCGCAAGGGCATGACCTATGCCGTTACGCCCGGCTCCCCCGACGAGCTCAATTTCGAGTACGGTCACCAAGCCGTTGTCGATGCCGCGTTCCTTGCGGAGGCTATTTTGCGTGCGCCGACGGAGCTTTACGCCAAGCTTGCCCCCGAAACAAAGCAAAACCTCATCGTTAAGATGAGATCGACTCGTTCACGTAAGCCGTATGCCTGCAACTGGCTGCTTTTCTCCGCAATGACGGAATGCTTTCTGCGATTTGCGGGCGAGTCCGACTGGGACAGAATGCGTATAGACTACGCCCTGCGTCAGCATATGCAGTGGTACAAGGGCGACTCCGTCTACGGTGACGGCGACGACCTGCACGTCGATTATTACAACAGCTTCGTAATTCAGCCGATGCTTGTGGACATCATAAACGCAGTCGGAGACGAGGAGGGCGAATGGAGACAGCTTAAAGCTCCCGTTCTCAAACGCGCTTCGCGTTACGCTTCCGTGCTTGAAATGCTCATCACGCCGGACGGAACGTATCCCGTTGTCGGACGTTCGGTCGCGTACAGATACGGCGCGTTCCACGCGCTCTCCGCCGCCGCGCTCGGCGGTTATCTCGAAGATAAGCTTTCGCCCGCGTCTGTTCGTTGCGCGCTTACAGCCGTAATCAAACGCGTCATGTCCGCTCCCGACGTTTTCGACGGCGACGGTTGGCTCAACATCGGCGTTTACGGTCACCAGCCGCGCATGAGCGAGCATTACATATCAACGGGCAGTCTCTATCTCTGCTGCGCCGTGTTCCTGCCGCTCGGACTTGCACAGTCGCATCCGTTTTGGTCCGCGCCGGATGAAAAATACACCTCCGAACGAATTTGGTCGGGTGAAGATACTGTCGTAGATCACGCAATGTGATCGGAAAGGAAAAACCATGGATATCAAAGCAAAAATCAATGAATTCGTCGAAAAGATCAAAAACGACGACAAATTAATGGAAAACTTCAAAAAGGATCCCGTCGCAACAGTCGAAAAGCTGATCGGCGTCGATCTTCCGAACGATCAGATCGAAAAGATCGTAGACGGCATCAAAGCAAAAATCAACATAGACAGCCTCGGTGAGCTCGGAAACAAGCTCGGCGGTCTGTTCGGCAAAAAGTAATACGTCAAGCCTCCGATAGCATCAAGCCTTCGGAGGCTTTTTTCACAAAACTTTCACATTACCTACACTCGCATTCCATTGACTTACATTCAAAATAATGTTACAATTTGAACAGTTCAAATTTGAACTGTTCAAATTTGTTTGTACGGAGGGATATATGCAACCCCAAAGCTTCCTTTATTTGATCAGAACTCTGATCGACGATTATGACGAATACATGAAATCGGCGTGCCGTGAGTTGAATATGCCGCAGACCTCGCTTGCGATTCTCTTGTTTCTCGCAAACAATCCCGACACC
>CAZOMK010000166.1:0-3096 GCA_964580615.1 uncultured Lachnospiraceae bacterium
TTAGAAAATACACCGAGGTCAAGGAACTGGATGCAGAGATCATTCGAGCCTTGGTAGAGCGCATCGATGTGTTCAAGCCGGAGAAAGTTCCGGGTGCCCGAACGAAAAAACAGACCATTCTCATCCATTGGAACTTCATTGGCGCAGTCGAACTGCCCTAAGAACCGAAAAAATCGGCATAGCCGGATTTCTCCAAACTATGCCGATTTTTTCCCAAGGAATTAAATCCCTTAGTGAGACACCCTTTTGCGTGCCCTTTTTGCATATCAAAGCCTTGTTTTCAAATATTGTCCCGTATATGACGCTTCGACCTGCGCGATCTGCTCCGGCGTGCCCGTCGCAACGATAGTTCCTCCGCCGTCGCCGCCCTCAGGTCCGAGATCTATTATCCAATCCGCCGTTTTGATCATATCGAGATTATGCTCGATAACTATGACGGAATTTTTTGCGTCAACAAGTCGATGCAGGATTCCGACAAGCTTGCCGACGTCGTCCGTGTGGAGTCCCGTTGTGGGCTCGTCGAGTACATACACGGTACGTCCCGTATCGCGCTTCGAAAGCTCCGTCGCAAGCTTAACTCTCTGAGCCTCGCCTCCCGACAGCGTCGTTGAAGGCTGACCGAGTTTGACATATCCGAGTCCGACGTCAAACAGCGTAGCAAGCTTACGTCTTATTTTCGGATGCTCGGAGAAGAAATTCATCGCCTCCTCGACTGTCATATTCAAAACGTCGTTGATGTTTTTGCCCTTGTATCTGACTTCAAGCGTTTCTCTGTTATAGCGTTTTCCCTTGCAAACGTCGCAGGTGACGTAAACGTCGGGCAAAAAGTGCATCTCGATCTTTTTAACGCCGTCGCCCTCGCACGCCTCGCATCTGCCGCCGCGGATGTTAAATGAAAAACGTCCGGGTCCGTATCCGCGAAGCTTGGAATCGGGCGTCATTGCGAAAAGTGAACGAAGATCCGTAAAAAGTCCCGTATACGTTGCCGGATTCGAGCGCGGCGTACGTCCGATGGGGCTTTGATCTATGCAGATGACCTTATCGATATTTTCAAGCCCCTCGACTCTGTCGCATTTTCCCGGGAAGGTATGAGCACGGTTGAGATCACGCGCAAGCGTGTTATAAAGGATCGAATTGACGAGGCTCGACTTGCCCGATCCCGAAACTCCCGTAACGCACACAAGCTTGCCGAGCGGAAAATCGACAGTGATGTTTTTGAGGTTGTTTTCTCTCGCGCCGACGACACGCAAAAACGCGCCGTTGCCCTCTCTGCGCTTGGCGGGGACGGGAATGAACTTACGTCCGGACAGATAATCGCCCGTGATCGAATTTGTATCCGCCGCGACCTCGGCAGGCGTACCGCACGAAACGATCTCACCGCCGTGCACTCCGGCGCCGGGGCCTATATCGACGATATAATCGGACGCCAGCATCGTGTCCTCGTCATGCTCGACGACGATGACGGTGTTTCCGATGTCGCGCAAGCGCTTCAAAGTCTCGATCAATCTGCCGTTATCGCGCTGATGCAGACCTATCGACGGCTCGTCGAGAATGTAAAGCACGCCGACAAGCGAGCTGCCGATCTGCGTTGCAAGTCTGATTCGCTGTGCTTCGCCGCCGGAGAGCGTTCCCGCCTTACGCGAAAGCGTCAGATAATCAAGTCCGACTGATATCAAGAAGCCGAGACGTGATTTTATTTCTTTTATTATATCACGCGCTATCTCGCGCTCCGTCGGCGTAAGCGTCAGCTCCTCTATAAAGCGAAGCGCCTCCGTGACAGATTTGCGCGTATACGTTTCTATGTCGATCCCGCCCACCATCACGCTGAGCGCGATGCTTGAAAGTCTCCTTCCGTGACAAGTGGGGCATTCGTTTTCATCAACGAATTCGTTATAGTACTCGCCCATGCCGGACATACGGCGGCGCCACTCGATCATGGGGATGATACCCTCGAATTTCTTGACCTGATGACGAACCGTCCCCTCGAAATATCTGTCGATCTCGTAGGTTTTGTCGCCCGTGCCCCAAAGGAGCGCGTTGCACGCCGCCTCGGAAAATTCCGATATCGGCGTATCGAGCGTAAAGCCGTAATCCTCGCCGACAGCGGCGAACAGCGGCCCGAACCACGTTTCATCGTCAAGCGACTTGAAGCCGTTGACGCAGATCGCGCCCTCCTTCAACGAGAGCGACTTATCGTATATTATACGGTCGGGCGAAATGCTCTCGATTACGCCCATTCCGGCACATTCCGGACAAGCACCGAACGGATTGTTAAACGAAAAGAGTCTCGGTTCAAGATCGGGGATGCTTATACCGTGCTCCTCGCAGGCATAATTCTGTGAAAAATACATTTCCTCGCCGTCTCCGTCACGCGGGACAGTCAAAACAAGCAAATTGCCGTTTGCAAGTCGCAGCGCCGCCTCGACCGAATCGGACAGACGCGTCCTTATATCATCGCGGAGCACAAGTCTGTCAACGACAATATCTATATCGTGCTTTTTGTTTTTTTCGAGCTTGATCTCCTCGGAAAGCTCATACATGACTCCGTCCGCGCGGACTCTCACGTACCCGGATTTTTTGGCGTCGGCAAAAACCTTTTCGTGCATTCCTTTTTTGCCTCTGACGACGGGCGCAAGAACCAAAAAACGCTCTCCCGTCGGCAAAGACATGATCTTATCGAGGATCACGTCAGTCGTTTGTGCCGCGATCTCCCTGCCGCAGACGGGGCAGTGCGGCACGCCGATCCTTGCCCAAAGCAAACGAAGATAATCGTAAATTTCCGTAACTGTACCGACTGTCGATCTCGGATTTTTCGAGGTCGTTTTCTGATCTATCGAGATCGAGGGCGAAAGTCCGCTGATTGAATCGACGTCCGGCTTGTCGAGCTGACCGAGAAACATTCTCGCGTAAGACGAAAGCGACTCGACAAAGGGTCTGTGTCCCTCCGCATAAAGCGTGTCAAACGCAAGCGAGGACTTTCCCGAACCGGAAAGTCCCGTAAAAATGATCAGCTTGTCGCGCGGGAGCTCTACGTCGATATTTTTCAGATTATGGACTCTCGCGCCCTTGATTATTATTTTATCCGTTGACATTTAT
>CAZOMK010000167.1:0-3083 GCA_964580615.1 uncultured Lachnospiraceae bacterium
TTGCGGCCTCTACCACCCCAAGGTAGCGCGCTACCAACTGCGCCACACCCAGATGAGCGTTGTGAGCTTTCTCACACGCGCTTTGCTATTATAGCACAATCATTTTTTTTCGTCAAGAGATTTTTCGAAAAAATACGAATTTTTTTCTTTTTGCCGGGAATAATAAGCTTGAAACCGAATTTATATATTAAAAAGGAGCTTATTTATGCAAGAAAAATGCAAATGCAAGTCAAACAAGTGCATTGAATGCACAGTTTACGAATGTGCAAATCATTCGGCGGGAGACGAATATTGCACTTTGGAAAAAATAAAGGTCGTGACCCATGAGGCAAATCCGACGGTGTCTCAGTGCACGGATTGCGCGTCGTTTGTACCGGTGAAAACCAAATAAAGTCTCGGCGGACGGAATAAAACGGGGATTTGTGATTGAAAAAGGCAGTCAAATGTGATATCATATAAAAAACTTTTAGCTAAGGAGCAAATATGAGTAACACAAAAATTGCTTTTGAAATTGAAAATTTCGGCACCGTCAAGGCGGAGCTTTATCCCGAAAAGGCACCGAAAACAGTTGGAAATTTCCTCAAGCTCGTTAATGATGGCTTCTATTCCGGACTTATTTTTCACAGAGTTATAGAGGGATTTATGATCCAGGGCGGCGGAATGGACGAAATGATGACAGGCAAGCACGCAGACACAATAAAAGGCGAATTTCGCATGAACGGCTTTGCGGGAAACGACCTTAAGCACACTCGCGGAACGCTTTCCATGGCAAGAACAAACGACCCCAACTCTGCGTCGAGTCAGTTCTTCATCATGCATGAGGATGCACCGCATCTTGACGGCGCTTATGCTGCGTTCGGCAGAGTTACAGATGAGGAAAGCCTCGCTGTTGTTGACAAAATCGCAACAGTTGCTACGGGAAATCGCGGCTGGTATTCCGATGTTCCTAAGGAAACGGTGAAGATAAGTCGCGCATACGTTATCGAGGAATGATCGCTCGGACGAACACAGCGACGTTTTCATAAAGCATCGACTTGAATTAATATATCGTACAAAAAGCGGTGTTTGCCCGTACGGGGACGCATAAAGCTCGGAAAAGCTTTATGCGTCCTTTTTACGTGCTCGCACAAAATCGTCAAAATACTTGCAAAAACGAGATATGTATAGTATAATTTAAGTTAGGGATAAATGCGATTCGGAGGGGTAACGTGAAAATTATCGGTCTTTGCGGCGGTTCCGGCGCTGGAAAAAGTATTGCGTCGTCTGCAATATATGCGCTGGGAGGCGTATCAATAGATACTGACCGTGTTTATCGCGAATTGTGCGTCCCCGGATCTCTTTGTCTTGACGAGCTTGCAGCCGCATTCGGAGAGGGAATACTCACTTCCGCAGGAGAGCTTGACCGTCCGACGCTTGCCGCGCTTATTTACGGTGATGCCGAAAAACGAATGCTGCTCAATTCGATTACGCATAAGCATATAAAAAGCAGGACGGAAGCGCTCATCGAGAAATATCGGACGGAAGGGAAAAGCGCTGTCGTAGTCGATGCGCCGTTGCTTTTCGAGTCCGAATTTGATAAGCTTTGCGATGTGACTGTCGGAGTTACGGCAGATGTTGCTGTCCGCGTGAAAAGACTTGCGTCGCGCGACGGAATTGACGAAGCAACTGCGAAAAAGCGCATAGCGGCACAGCTCAGCGATGAAAGGCTTGCGGAGTTTTGCGATTTTATAATTGAAAACAACGAGGACACCTCAGCACTTTACGAAAAGGCATACAGCCTTTATGAAAGCATTATCAAATGTGAGGTATAATTATGATTAAAAAGACGGTGCTTCGCAGTGTCGTTGTTATATTGATCGTTTCGCTTTCGATAGGAGTCGGAACACTTGCCGATAAATTTTTCGACGGGATAGACAGGGACAATCATCCGAGAGAATATTCGGATTTTGTCACAAAATATTCAAGCGCATACGGAGTCCCCGAATATATAATTTATGCGGTGATAAAAACGGAAAGCGAATTCGACAGCTCGATCACTTCGGGCGACGATTCGGTCGGTCTTATGCAGATCTCGCCGTCAACCTTCGAGCTTATTTCATCATTGCTCGGTGAAAAGTACGAGCTCGGAATGCTTTACGATCCCGAAACGAACATCAAATACGGCACGTATTATCTTTCATATCTTTACGGTATTTATGCACGTTGGCAGACAGTTTATGCCGCGTATAATACAAATACATCAACAGTTGACGCTTGGCTTCTCGATCCGCGTTATTCGTCGGACGGAATGAATATTGATACAATCCCGTACGAGGAAACGGCTCACTATGTTGAAACGGTGATCGAAGCGGCGGAGCTTTACGCCAAGCTGTACTATTGAGTCAGACAAATATTTTTTACATAAAGGAGATAAAATTATGTCCGAAAACACAAAAGCACTTAAAGATCAGCTTTTTTATAAGAAGAAAAGCTGCTACGAGAGAAGAAGCTCCGCGGAGCTTGATTCCGCATACGCTTTCGCGGCTGATTATGCAAGATTTCTCGATGCATCGAAAACAGAGCGTGAAGCTGTAAACGAGGGCGTTAAGATACTTGAAGCACACGGCTTTAAGGAATATAAGCTAGGCGACGCTGTAAAGGCAGGCGATAAGCTCTACCTCAACAACCGCGGCAAGTGCCTCATCGCTTTCGTTATCGGCTCCGAGCCCATCGAAAACGGTATCCGTATTTCCGCGGCTCACGTTGATTCCCCCAGAATCGACCTTAAGCAACACACCGTTTACGAAGATTCCGGCTTCGGTTACTTTAAGACACATTACTACGGTGGTATCCGTAAGTATCAGTGGACAACTATCCCGCTTGCTCTCCACGGTGTTGTTATCAAGGAAAACGGCGAGACTGTTGAGGTTTCGATCGGTGAGGATGCGGGAGATCCCGTATTCTGCATCACAGACCTTCTCCCCCACCTCGCAAAGGATCAGTCCGGCAGACCTCTCGGCGGTGCTTTCTCCGGCGAAGGACTTAACCTCCTCATCGGCTCCCGTCCTTACGCGACAGACGATGATCCTTTCGTCACGGCAGCT
>CAZOMK010000168.1:0-3056 GCA_964580615.1 uncultured Lachnospiraceae bacterium
GTTTCTTTATCCAGGACTGCTTTGAAGACTGCGGAACGATAGATTGTTTGTATATACGCTATAATATTTGTACCCGCTCCCGCTTTGGCTGTGGGTAAAGTTTCTTGTACTCTTGCTTTGGTCGGCGTGTTGTACAAGGGGCTTTCTTTATGCAATACTAAAACGGCGGCTTGCGGTCTGCTTTGTGTACTGCTTGTACATTTCGGCGTGGTCTTTCTTAAAGGTTGTAGTATCAAAGCGGTTTGACAGTACCGAAGTCCAACGGATAATGAAGCGTCCCGCTTCCATTTCTTCCGTCTCCCTGGTAAGCATTTCGGCTTTGATTTCATCCCTTAACGCTTCCGCTTCTGCTTTGGCTTCTTCTGCCAAGGCTTCCCATTCTTGCAGTTTTGCAATCTTGCTTTCCATTTCGTGTATTGACATTGTTTTTGCTCTCCTTTTATACTTTTGTATTCAGCGGCGGGGCGTGTCCGTTGCAGTTGGTCTGCCCCTGTGCTGTGCCTTAATTATACACCAGCTCGCGTGCACGGTCGAGATGTAAATATGCACAAACTTGCGTGTATATTTTGGTGTGCGATTTGTGAAGGGTGTGCACTTGACATCGTGCATATGTTTTGCTATAATGATTTACAATAGAAAAGGTGTAGCCGTTAGCGGGGCGGAGTGTTATGGTATTTATGCCGCAATCCGTCTTTTGTTTGTATCAAGTCGCCTTTTCTCCCATATAGCAATCCAAATAAATATATCGGGAGGTAGATAACAATGGCATTCAAATATGACAAGCTGTTTGAGCTGTTAAAAGAGCGTGGTATTACCACCTACAAGATTAGGAAAGATAATTTGATTTCACAGGCAGCACTAACCAAAATGAAAAGCGGAGAGGGCAACATCGATACAAGAACGCTTGAACGCCTTTGCTCTTTCCTAAAGTGTCAGCCTGGGGACATTATGGAATTTGTGGAAGATGAGTAATCGTCCCTTTGTGCGTGTACATTCAAAATCTATCCAATCCAATATTTTATCAAGCCGTGTAACCGTAATGGGTTATGCGGGAAAGTCAGCAAAACGCAACCTAAAGTTTTCGATAAGCAATAAAAAATGAGTATAATTGTTGTGTGCGAGGTGAAGCACAATGATACTTGATTTATCTATCCGGCTACGGGAGTTAAGAGTTAGCAAACACTTGCGGCAAGAGCAAGTGGCAAAAATGATAGGTGTTACAAAGTCCACCATATCTGCATATGAAAATGATTTAAGGCAACCGTCTTTTGAGGTGTTACTAAAATTCGCAAATCTATACTGCGTTTCAACGGATTATCTTCTTGGACGGACGGACACCGTGTCCATGCTACAACCCTACCGAAACGGACATAGAAAAAATGGAGTTGTTATCGGTAGCGGAATTTTGTAGATTGATAGGATATGATGTGTTGCACATCAATAAGCTGTTAGCTATATATCGTGATGTGAGTTTTGAGGTGGACGAAAAGCAAGAGCGTTTTTGTGCAATGCATGAGAACCGCTTTCGGGACGTTCGAAGGAGTTGATTTTAATGAAAAAGAATAATAAAAAGATCATAATTACGTTGGCTGTCAGCGTCTTGTGCTTGGCGGCTGCACTGTTTTTTGCGTTGAATACGCATTATTTGTATATCTTCGGCGAAGCGTTGGGTGTGAACTGCGAGAAGGTAGAGCTGAATGAAACAACGCCGCCGGAGCTTGAAAAAGCCTCGATCGAAGCGCTGAGATCGGACGGCAGAGTCGTTTTCGATCAAAGCGGAATGCTCGTGAATGCGGAAAATCCGATCTCGGACGAAAACGCCCCGTCGCTGAGTGAATATAAAGACACAGGCGTTGTTATGAACGACTGCGTCCGCGAAGCTTACGGAAAATTGAGCGCCGCTGTCAGAGAAAATACGGGTACTCGACTGTTGATATCAAGCTCGTACAGAACGCAAGAGGAGCAGGAGGCGCTGTACGCGGAGGATCCGTCTACGGCGAACCTTCCGGGAACAAGCGAGCATCAAACCGGACTTGCACTTGACGTCTATGTGAAATTTTACGCCGGATTCGGCTTTGTCAAGTCCGACGCGGGACGTTTCATGAATTCAAACTGCTGGAAATACGGCTTCATCATAAGATACCCCGTTTACGGTAAAAATGAGACGGGAATGAAATACGAGCCGTGGCATATCAGATATGTCGGTGAGCCTCACGCGAAGATAATTTACAACAATCATCTGACTTTGGAGGAGTATGTACGGCTTCTCGGCGAGGGCAAATGGTATGAGACGGAGGGATATTTGATATCGCGGCAGAAAGCGTCTGCGGACGGAGAACTGTCGCTTCCGAAGAATTTTTCAAGTGCCATTATATCGTCGGACAATGCCGGCGGATACATCATCACGCTGTCTATTGAATGAATTCTTTGTTGACAAGCCGAGCCTTTTCCTGTATAATGATCGTATCATAAAATGAAAGAGAGGTGGACAAAATGGTAAACTTGTATACGATAGAATTCGAGGCCCTTTTGTCCGCTGAATAAAGCCGCATTTCAATGGATGTTTCAGCCGATTCCGATTCTGTCGGAAGCGGCATTTTTATTTTATGGAATGAGGTTTATGTATGAAAAAATTAAGTTATGTTCAACTTGAGCCGGCAAGCGGAGAGCTCTTGACCGTCGCCGGAGCTATATGGAGACGTTTTATCACGGAAGTCAACGAAAATGACGGAATATTTGAGTCGGACGATGATATTTCGTCGGGATTTGCAAAGCGAGTGGCTATTCAAGGCTCCCGAAGCGATATGCACTTTGAACTTGTTTTTGACGACGACGCTGCGGTTGGCATAGTGATGTTTGCAGTGGACACCGGAACTGTATACGGCTTGCTTGAAAGGGGGCTCGGTACGGTTATGGGGGTTTACGTTTGTCCGGAATATCGCAGGCGCGGAATCGGCACTGCGATCTGGAATCATGCGGAAGCTGTTCTTTTGGCAGACGGCGCTGTCGGCTTTTACGTTGTTCCGGATTTGGTTACAGGCGTGCCGTTTTGGGAA
>CAZOMK010000169.1:0-3017 GCA_964580615.1 uncultured Lachnospiraceae bacterium
CACGCGGATCTGTTTTGAGGAACGAATGAAGCGCATTTCTGAGCGCGCCCGTTCCCTTTCCGTGAATTATTCTGACGGTATGCATTCCGGAAACGATCGCTTCGTCGATATACTTATCGACGGCAAACCAGCCGTCATCAACTGTATATCCTCGGATATCAAGCTCCGATTTGAAGCTTCCGGAGCGTTCTATGCGGAAGGTTGAGACATTTTCCGTCTTGCCGGACGAAGTGACTGTATTTTCCGTCGGTGCGAAGCGAAGCTTTGAGGTTTTCGTTCTTGTCGTTATGTTATTTGAGCGTATAGTGACATTTCCGGATTTATCGGGTCCGTCCGTTATAATTCCGCGAACGCCTGTGCCAGCGATGATGACATCATCGCCGCGTCTGTATTCGCGCGGAGGCGTATATTCCTCCGGTTCGGGCATTTTTTCCTCGTAGAGCGATTCGGTTTCGCGAAGATGAGCCTTGATCGCACGCTTGGCATCACTCATCGTGCGTCCGAGATTTTCGCTTTCACGCTCGCGCTTGACCTTTTCCATCTGCGCCATGATGAACTCGCTTGACGCTTTTGCGGACGCAATGATATCTCTCGCGCGCTTTTCGGCACGTTCCGCCTCTGACTTTGCGCCGTCAAGCTCCGCTTTAAGCTTTGCTTCCGCGTTTGACTTGAAGCGTTCGTATTCGACTCTCAAGCGGCGCTGTTCTTCCTTTTCGCGTTCCATTTCAATGCGTTCGGCTTCGAGCTTTTCGATAACGTCCTCAAAGCTCTTGTTTTCGCCGCTTACAAGCTCACCCGCACGGTTTATAATGCGCTCGGAAAGTCCGAGACGGGCTGAGATCGCAAATGCGTTTGATTTACCCGGCGCACCTATGATCAGCTTATACGTCGGGCGAAGGGTTTCAACGTCAAATTCGCACGCGGCGTTTGAAACTCCGTCCGTATTTATCGCATAGACCTTCAATTCGGCATAGTGAGTCGTTGCGGCGCAGAGCGCGTGAGTGGCGCGCACGTCCTCGATTACGGCAATAGCAAGCGCCGCGCCCTCGATCGGATCTGTTCCGGCGCCGAGCTCGTCAAAAAGGACAAGCGAACGGTCATTGACCTTGCCGAGAATACTTATAATATTGGACATACTCGACGAAAAGGTCGAAAGCGACATTTCTATGCTTTGCTCGTCTCCGATATCGGCAAGGATATCGTCAAAGCAACAGATCTCGGAATTATCGGCGGCGGGAATGTGAAGTCCCGACTGCGCCATGAGCGCGAAAAGTCCGAGAGTTTTCAGTGCGACTGTCTTACCGCCCGTATTCGGGCCTGTCACGATAAGCGTATCGAATCCGTCGCCGAGAGACACCGTTATCGGCACGCAGGTCTTTTTATCTATCAACGGGTGACGCGCTTTGACGAGCGAAACGACGCGGCGGGCGGGATCGTTTATTTTCGGCTGTACCGCGTCCATTTTATATGAAAGCTCGGCGCAAGCAAAGATGAACGCCAGCTCCGTAATGTTCATATAGTCGAGCCGCATCGTATACGCCGACGCAGCGACGTCGGCGGAAAGCTCCGCAAGGATACGTTCGATCTCGTGCTGTTCCCTGCTTTCCAAAAGTCTAAGCTCATTGTTCGCATCGACAACGGCAAGCGGCTCTATAAAAACGGTAGCTCCGGAAGCGGAAATATCATGAACAAGTCCGCTGACTTCGTTTTTATATTCCGCCTTAACGGGCACAACGAATCTTCCGCCGCGCTGAGTGACTATATTCTCCTGCAAATATCGCGAATATGTGCCTCCGCTTATATATTTTTGAAGCACATCGCGTATTTTCGAATTTACGGCGCGCATTTTGCGTCTTATATCGGTAAGCTCGCCTGAGGCTTCGTCCGCTATCATATCCTCCGATATGATAGCCTTTGTGATCTTGCTTTCAAGGAATCTGTTTCCAGAAAGGCGCTCGAATATCTCATCAAGCACTGTATCGAAGGTTTTATCGCCGCGGAGGTAATCTGTCAGTCTCCTTGCCGTTCGCAAGACATTTGCACACGCAAGAAGCTCTCTTTCGGAAAGTATTGCTCCCTTTTCCGCGCGTTCGACAGTGTCGCTTATATCAACGACGGCGCCGAACGAGGGCATTCCCTTTATGCCCATCAGACGCTTTGCATCGCTTGTGCGGCGCTGACGTCGAAGCACGATCACCTCATCGTCGGACGGCATCAGCGCAAGGCATTTGCGCTTTGCGCCCTCCGTCGGCGCACAATCGGAAAGCATCTTGAGAATTTTATCAAATTCAAGTGTTTTTATTGTTTTTTCCGTATAGCTCATAATTTCAAAGTGTTTGGCAGTGTTTATAATAATCAAGTGTCGGGAAGCCGCGTCCGAGATGATGCAGCAAATACCTTTCCGCCGCCGTCGAATAATCCGACAGATCGGCATCGGACAGCGAAAATGACAAAAATTTCGATGCATCAGCCGAAAGCGTAAAGCGAAAGGCTTCGAGCAGCATCGGTGACACTGCTATAAACGGTCTTGTCCACTCGCCCTCCCGATCCGCGTACTTATCGACTCTGCGCCGCGCTATGCAGTCCGAGCACAAGAGCTCGCCCTCAAGGATATCGAGATAATAAAGCGGTGACGTCTGCGCTCCGCACATACAGCAATCGGAAAGATCGGGCGCCATACCGGACACAGCCGCGCAACGAAGCTCAAACGCGCCCTTTATCTGCGACAGCGGACGTTTATCCTGCGAGATCGCGTAAAGCGTGTTAAGCGTCAGCCGCAAAAGCGCCGTCTCGTCGTTTTCCTCGACGGAGCAATGATCCGCGACATCGCAGACATACGACGCAAGCGCGATTTTGTTAAGATCCGTTCGGATACCGAAAAAAAGTTCATGGAGATCCGATTCCGACACATGATAAAATCCGCTTTTGTTTTTTGTAAGGATAAAAGTTGAATACGCAAACGGCTGGGAGGAGGTCATGTTTTTGTTTTTCAACGAACGCACTCCCTTGCCCGTGAC
>CAZOMK010000170.1:0-2987 GCA_964580615.1 uncultured Lachnospiraceae bacterium
TCGTTGAGGGAGATCTCAAGCCCTCGTCGGACACACCCACTCACCTTGAGCTTTACCGTAAATTCCCCACGATCGGCGGCGTAACTCATACACATTCTCAGTGGGCGACCTCGTTTGCTCAGGCGGGCAGAGGCATCATCCCTTACGGAACGACTCACGGCGACTATTTTGACGGTCTCATCCCCTGCACAAGACGTATGACTCCCGAAGAGATCGCGGGCGAATATGAGCTTAATACAGGTAAGGTTATCGTTGAAACGTTTGAGGGTAAGGATCCCGACAGAATGCACGCAGTTCTCGTCAATTCGCACGCTCCCTTTACATGGGGCAAGGACGCGAAGGGAAGCGTAGAGGCGGCTGTTGTTCTTGAGCAGGTCGCAATGATGGCGCTTCATACGGAGATCCTCGCGCGCAACGCGGCAGGCGCAGAGCCTATGCAGGAGGAGCTCCTTCGCAAGCACTTTGACAGAAAGCACGGCCCGAACGCATATTACGGTCAGGCTAAGAAATAAGCTTTTACAGTCGAAAACATCGCTGATAAAAAACAGGCATGACAAAAGTCATGCCTGTTTTTGCTTGCGTTGTGTGAAAGTTCGGGATCAGTCCTCGATGACATCTCCGTTTTTGTTGAAAAGCGGGAGCTTTTCAAGATAAATGAGATCGTCGCGCTCCGCAGCCTCGCCTTCGGCAAGGATGCACATACGTCCGCAGATCTCGCCGCCTGCCGCTGTTACAAGCTTTTCGAGCGCTGCTTCGGATTCGCCCGTTGATACAACGTCATCGACGATGAGGATGCGCTTGCCGCGGATCATATCCGCTTCCGCCTTGTCAAGGTAGAGCTTTTGCGCCTTTGCTGTTGTAATTGAGCGTACGTCAACCTCGAAAACGCCTGTCATGTAGAGCTTGGGTGTCTTTCTTGCGAGGAAGTAGCGCTTGTTGCCGGCAAGTCTTGCCATTTCGTGAGTTATCGGGATACCCTTGGATTCGGCTGTGAGCATATAGTCGAATTCGGGGGCGCGCTTGAGCAGCTCCTCGGCGCAGGCGGTAACGAGCTCGGGATCACCGAACGTTACAAACGCGCCGATGTAAAGATCGTCCGTGATGGGGCATAAGGGCAGGGCTCTTTCAAGACCTGCGATGGTCATTTTGTAGTGATTCATATCAGTCTCCGTTCTTTGCCGAGGGGAAAGCTCCCGCGGCATATTAATTAATATGACATTCTTGAAAATGCTTCGACGTTGTTTTGCCAACCAATATAATAATAAATATGAAGCCGATTGTCAAGAAGAAACATAAGGATTCCTGCAATATGGTTGACTTTAACGTCGAATTATTATATAATTAATTGAGTTTGGAGGGATAAAATGATAGGCTATTACAACTACACCGTTATATTAACTTACCTCGGTTTTTTGTCGTCGATGTTCGGTATTGCGGCAGCTTTATCGGGTCATCCCGGCGTTTCCGTCATTTGCCTGCTTGTTTCCGGCATTGCGGATATGTTTGACGGCCCTGTCGCAAGACATAAAAAGAACAGAACAAAGGAAGAATGCCGCTTCGGTATTCAGATAGATTCTCTTTCGGATCTGGTGTGCTTCGGAGTGCTTCCGTCCGTTATCGGATATTCGATCGGACTTAACAAGTGGTATTGGATGCTGGCGCTCGGCGCGTTTTCGCTCACGGCGCTGATTCGTCTTGCTTATTTTAATGTAAGCGAGGAGCTTAGGCAGGATCAGACGGCGGAAACAAGAAAGATATATTCCGGTATGCCGGTCACGACATCCGCATATATTTTCCCGATACTGTTTTTGTTGAGAGGCGTGCTTAAAGCGACGTTCCCGATTGTTTACGGCGTGCTGATCGCTGTGTGCGCGGTGCTTTTCATTGCGCCGATCAAGGTCAAAAAGCCGGGCAAAAACACAAGACGTGTCATCGCCGTTGTCGGTGCGGCTGTCATTATTTTGCTCATCGTAACGCTCAGACACAAAATTCATTTTTGATCGAATCCCCAATGCCGCAAAACAAAAAACAAAAATTTTCGTTTTTTTGTAACTTTTATCGTTTTCGCGGTATTAACTTATAAAACATCAAAGAAAGGAACGAGATTTTATGTGTGTCCCGACGGGGAGGTCGGATATGCATAACAAGGGTTTATATGAACGCTCCTGACATCGAATTCGAGCGGATATACCGCGATCATTATCGCAGGATATATTCCTTCCTCTACAAGCTTTGCCGTAATACGGATCTTGCCGAAGAACTCACGCAGGAAACCTTTTATCAGGCGTATATTTCTCTCGGAAGATACAACGGAAGCTGTGAAATGTTCACATGGCTTGCGTCGATCGCGAAGAATATTTTCTTTAAGCATCTTCGCCGCGCAAAAAACGAATCAATGATAATCGACCTTTATATAACGGATCTTGAGGCTCCGCTTTCCGATGAGCCCGGCTACCGTCTTGTAAAAGAAGTCGAAATTGAGGACGTAAAGCGCGTTATTTCACTTATGCCTAAAAAATACAGCGAAGTGCTCGTGCTTCGCATTTACGGTGAATTGCCGTATGACGAGATAGCAAAAAAACTCGGAATTTCCGAAAACTCCGCGAAGGTCATCTTCCATCGCGCAAAGAAATATATCAAGGAGGCACTGCTTAAATGAATTGCAATGTAGTTAAGGATCTTCTTCCTCTTTACGAAGACCGCGAATCAAGTCCGAGAACAACAGTCGAAATAAGAGAGCATCTTGCAGACTGTGAGGATTGCCGCGAATATTATAAAAATATATGCCATATCGCCCGTTCGCTCAAGACACCGCCGGCAGGAACGGGTAAGTATCGCTACACAGTTATAGCAAATCGTATCCGTCGCAGAAATACACTCGCACTTTCAGCCGCTTGCCTCTCGTTTTTGGCGGTAGGCTATATTGCGGGAAACGTGCTTTTCTCGGGAAAGGAATAAGATGGGTACAGCATCAGTTACAGGTGCGC
>CAZOMK010000171.1:0-2975 GCA_964580615.1 uncultured Lachnospiraceae bacterium
GATAAAGTGTTTGAGCATCGCATTTGACGTAATTACTATTATCATTCGGAGGATCTATGTCCACTAACCAAACAAAGCACAACGAGCGCCAATGCGCTTTTTGCGGACGTACAGAGCATCAAGTGCTTTATCTTATCCCGTCGCCTACGGGACTTTACATCTGCGACAGCTGCATAGATGTATGCAATGAAATTATAGACGAGCACCTCACGGCGCATCCCGAAGGAGCCGGACTTTCGTTCGACACGCTCCCCAAGCCGCACGAGATCAAAGCGTCCCTCGACGAGTACGTAATCGGTCAGGATGCGGCGAAGCGCGCGCTTTCCGTTGCCGTTTATAATCATTATAAGCGTATTTTGCACAAGGAAGTCAAAAAGCACGACGGCGAAGATCATGTTGACATTCAAAAATCGAACGTGCTTCTGCTCGGTCCCACCGGTGTCGGCAAAACTTATCTCGCTCAGACTCTTGCAAAGACGCTTGAGGTTCCCTTTGCGATCGCCGATGCGACAACACTCACCGAGGCGGGCTACGTCGGCGAAGACGTTGAAAACATTTTGCTTCGATTGATCCAAGCCGCAGACTATGACATCGAACGCGCCGAGCATGGCATCATTTACATCGACGAGCTTGACAAGATATCTCGCAGAAGTGAAAACCGTTCCATCACGCGTGACGTTTCGGGCGAGGGCGTTCAGCAGGCACTTCTGAAAATTCTTGAGGGTACTGTTGCCAATGTTCCTCCGCAGGGCGGACGTAAGCATCCCGGTCAGGAATTCATTCAAATCAACACGGAAAACATCCTTTTCATTTGCGGCGGCGCTTTTGACGGTCTCTCGGACATCATCGAAAAGCGCAACGGCAATCAGTCGATCGGCTTCGAAAGCTCGATCAAGAGCAAAAAAGAAAAGACGGACACCGGAATTTATCGCGAGGTCACCCCGCACGATATAGTCAAGTACGGTCTCATTCCGGAGCTTGTGGGCAGAATTCCCGTGCTCGTCGCGTTAGACGATCTTGACGAGCCTGCGCTCGTGCGTATTCTTTCCGAGCCGAAAAACTGCCTCATCAAGCAGTACAAAAAGCTTCTTGAATTTGACGGCATCGAGCTTGAGTTTACGGATGACGCTTTGCTCGCCGCCGCGAAGCTTGCGATCGAACGCAGCATAGGCGCGCGCGGTCTGCGAAGCATTCTCGAAAATGTAATGGAGCCGATCATGTATGAAGCTCCCTCGAAAACAAGCACGACGAAGATCGTTATCACCGCTGACGTGATGAACGGCAAGTCTGAGCCCATCTACGAATAACAAAAAAGCACTTTCAACTGTGTTGAAAGTGCTTTTTTATATCAAAAATAATCATTCATCGAAAATATCGGCTTCGTTTTCGTCGCAGACGTCATAACTGTCCGCGAAAACGTGAGTCTCCGCTGTCGTTTTTATGACAGCGCCGCTGTCCTTACCGATCACAACTCCGTTTTCGTTCACCTCAACGTCACCCGTCGCAAGCATCACATCAAAGCCGTCTACGGAGATGATAACGTCGCCGCTTCCGCGATTTACAGCGGTATACAGCACTTGCTCCGCATTTTTGCGGCCGTACATGAGGAATCCGTCAAGCTTGAAGCGGCAGAGCACAAGCTCGCCGTCTTTGTAGACGTCATTTTCACGTCTTAGCTTGCCGACGCTTCTGTAATGCTCAAGCAACGAAAGATTTTCGCGTCCCCACGGGAACGGCAGTCTGTTAAAGGGATCACTGTACCCTTCCATTCCCGCTTCGTCGCCGTAGTAAATAGACGGTATGCCCGGAATTGTTGCGTTTATGAGGTACGCAAGCTTAACGAGACGCTCGCCATTCGCGTACTGTTCGGGCGTCATTCGCTTTTTCAACAGCTCGGCGTTTGTATATCCGTCTGCGGGATCTCCGGCAAGCGCCGTTATTATTCGCATTGTATCGTGCGTGCCGAGAAGATTCATCAACGCATGAACGACTTCAACGGGATAATGCTCCCAAATCGTATGAAGCGCCAAAGTCATAAGCTCGGCGTCGCCTCTGCGAATGTACTCGATCAGCGCCGAACGAACGGGATAATTCATGACAGAATCGAGCTGTTGACCTTGGAAATATCTGCGTCTTTGACCGTACGCGATCTTGCAGGACGCATCCTCCCAAACCTCGCCGATAACGATAGGCGTGCGTCCCTCGCAATTAAAGCTTTTATGAACGCGGTCCGCGAGCGAATCAACAAAGCTGTCCGCAAGCTCATCAACAACGTCAAGGCGCCATCCTGCAACTCCAAGCTCCGTATATCTGTCTACGATTCCGCCCTCGCCGTTGATGTAATTGATGTAGTCGGGATCATTGCTGTTCACTCTCGGCAGGATCTCGATCCCCCACCAGCTTGCGTAGTCGTCTTTGTCCTCGCCGAAGGAAAACCACTTGTAATATCTCGATTTTTCCGACTGATACGCTCCGAGATTTTTATACGAGCCGTGCTTATTGAAATATTTGCTGTCCGATCCCGTATGATTGAACACTCCGTCCAAAATAACGGAAATTCCGCGTTTTTTCGCCGCATTCACAAGAGATATCAACGCGCGCTTTCCGCCGAACATCGAATCCACCTTTTCAAAATCGCCCGTATCGTATTTATGATTTGAATGAGCGTCAAAGATCGGTGACAAATAGATCACCGTAACTCCGAGCGACTCCAAATAATCAAGCTTATCCTTTACGCCCCAAAGGTCGCCGCCGAAAAACATATCGTTTGCGACGAAAGCGCCCGGATATTCGGGGTATTGCGGCTCGCCGCCGTACCAATCATCGTTCATAACGGCGTAAGGCTTAGGCTCACACTTCCCCGATTTGGCGAATCTGTCCACGAAAACGTGATATATTATACCACCGTACCAATCGACCGGTGCGGGATATTTTCTATCGTAAACGGTAAGTGCAAACGCACCGTCTCCTCTGTC
>CAZOMK010000172.1:0-2922 GCA_964580615.1 uncultured Lachnospiraceae bacterium
GGCTTTTGTTGAGCCTCACGGTATTCGCGCTCGCGCTTTTCCGTTTCGGCGCGCGATTCTTTCAATATGCGCTTCAAATGTGCATTATGATCGCGTTCGCGCTTTGCGGCAACGGACATATAATCGCTTCTCTGCACGATCTTCACGTTGACATCGAGGGAAAATTCGCTTTTTATGACATTTTTCACGAACGTCGCCGTATCGGCTGCCTTCAAAAGCTCGATTCCGCCGTTCGAAAACGGGATTTCTATTATTATGCCGCCGTCGTCGTCAAATTTCGCTGTATAATCGTCGAAGAAGCCGTTTGCGACAGCTCCGTAATTGATCGCCTCGCGAAAAACCTCAGGCAAGTACGAAAGCGTAAAGCACTCCTTCGGGTAGGTGGGCAAAAGCTTTGCATGATTCAGCGTATACGCCGCCTCAATCCCGTCCTCGATGCGATAAAGCCTGTCCTTTTCGACGACGTTCGGCAAATTTATTCGAATTTCAAGAATTCTTTCATCCGTCAACGTGCGGATCTTATAATCCGTAGCCGCAGAAAGTATCGCTGTCGCTTCGTCGTCGGCTTTATAGCGTGACAAAACCGAAAGAAGCGGACGTTTTTCGTATGCATTATCCATTTTTTTGCTCCAACAATACTTTTTCTTTTTTCATTGACAAAAACGGGTGAGCACACCCGTTTTTGTTGAAATTATGTAGTTTACTCGTTAATGATATTTTCAAGCTCGGAGAAAAGGACAGCGGGAGCTTCCGCTTCCGTGATCTTTTTTATCACCGTTCCGTTGCGGAAAAGCACTGCTTCACCGTCGCCTCCGGCAATTCCGACATCAGCCTCCTTGGCTTCTCCGGGGCCGTTGACAACGCATCCCATAACAGCGACCTTGATTCGTTTGCCTTTCGTATCGACGGCACGAAGCTTAGGCTCAAGCTTGGAAAGTATGCCGAAAAGATTTATTCTTGTTCTGCCGCAAGTCGGGCACGAAACAAGCTCGATTCCGGAGCTTGCATAACCACAGGCGGCAAGTATATCGCGGCCTGCCGCGACCTCGTCAACAGTCGGTGCGGAGAGCGTAACTCGCAGTGTATCGCCGATTCCGTCCGACAGCAGGGAGCCTATGCCAACGGCATTTTTGATCGTCCCCATTCGCGCTGTTCCCGCTTCCGTCACACCTAAATGAAGCGGGCAGTCACAGCCCTTTGCGATCAAGCGCGTGGCGTCGATCATTGTTTTTACATTAGACGATTTAACAGACACGACGATATCATGAAATCCGTGTGCGTCAAGGGTATCGACGTAGGAAAGCGCGCTTTCGGCAAGCGCTTCCGAGGTTGCACCGCCGTATTTTTCGACAAATCGCTTCTCCGCCGAGCCGCCGTTCACGCCGACACGCATCGCGACGCCGTTTTCGCCGCAGACGTCGGCAACGGTAAGCAATCTGTCGATGGTTCCGAGGTTTCCGGGATTGACTCTGACCTTATCCGCGCCGGATTTTGCCGCCGCAACAGCAAGCTTATAGTCAAAATGAATATCTGCGACGAGCGGAACAGTCACTCCGTTTGCCTTGAGGTATTCAAATATGCCTACGCATGACTGCTCCGGCACGGCAATACGCACGATATCGCAGCCGACGCTCTGCAATTGAAGCGTTTCCGCAAGAACAGCATCAAAATTTCTGCTGTCCTTACTTGACATCGACTGCACGCTTACCGGCGCGCCGCCGCCTATTATAAGACCGCCGACCTTAACGGCTCTCGATTTACGTCTGATTATATTTTCCATATCCGTTCTCCGAATATTCGTTCAACGAACGTTATTTTTTATTTCAAAACAGCGCGGCAATATCCTTAAATGCGATGACTATCATAAGTCCGAGCAGGATAACGATGCCGACAAAATGAACCATTGCTTCTGCGTTCTGATTTACACGTTTACCGCGCACAAGCTCAACGATAAGGAAAAGCAAGCGTCCGCCGTCAAGCGCAGGCAACGGCAAAAGATTCATGACGCCGAGATTCATCGAAAGCACGACAGCCATGTAAATAAGATCCGAAAAACCTGTCTCGGCAGCCTCGCCGAGCACCTGAGTAACTCCGACAGGGCCGCTGACAGCCTCCATGCCGTATCTGCCCGTTACAAGGTCATAAAGCGACTCCCATATCATTTCAATTGTCAGCTCGGATCTGTAAAAAGCGTGCTTGACTATATTGGCGAAGCTTTTATGCTCCGAATAAACGTAAAAATCAAGCGAGCCGAAGGTAATACCGTCCGACGACGCCTGCGGGAATGTCACATCCTCGACAGTGATCTCTTTACCGTCGCGCACAACGGTAATGTCGATATCCTCGACTCCGCGACGCATTATCTCATACGCAAGCTCGTTTGCAATATGAACGCGTTCTCCGTCAACGGCGACGATCCTGTCGCCCTCCAAGAGTCCCTCCGCCTTTGACTGTGCGGTCGTTCCCTCCTCAAATCCGACGAATTGGTATATCGTCGTGCTTGCGAGCGTTCCCGAAAAGATGACAAGCAATGTCATCAAAACAATACCGATTGTAATATTAGAGAGCGAGCCTGCAGCAGTGATAAAAAATCTTTGCCAAAGCGGTTTTGCGGAAAAGGCATTGGGATCGTCCGATTCCTCATCCTCGCCCGCCATGCTTGTAAATCCGCCGAAGGGGAAAGCGCGAACCGAATAACGTGTGCCTGTTTTTTTGCTCACGCGTGACACAAGCTTAGGCCCCATGCCGATGGCAAACTCCGTCACAGTCACCTTGCAGAGTCTTGCCGCCAAAAAATGCCCCATTTCATGGATGAAAATGAGTAAACCGAAAACAAAAATTGCTATTATGATCGAAAAAATCTTCATAATTCTCCTCAGCGAGCGTTTATTATTGATGCGGCAAAGCGTCTTGCCTCCGCAT
>CAZOMK010000173.1:0-2907 GCA_964580615.1 uncultured Lachnospiraceae bacterium
CTCAAGCGGAACTCCGAGACGCCTCAGCTCAATGGCAACGTCAGTCACGAGCGGGACGTCAAGTCCGACAGCGACAAGCTCGTCGCGTCTGCCGAAGACCTCCTCGCGCGTTCCGTCCATGCAAAGCTTACCGCCCGAAATAACTGCGATCCTGTCACAGTAAACAGCCATATCCTCCATCGAATGCGAAACGATTATAACTGTTGTTCCGCTTTCCTTAGCGTACGCTCTGATCCGCGTCAATATTGATTCCTTTCCGAGCGGATCAAGTCCCGCCGCAGGCTCGTCAAGCACGAGCACATCGGGACGCATTGCAATAACGCCCGCCATGGCAGCGCGGCGCTTCTGTCCGCCGGATAGCTCAAACGGAGACTTATCCAAAAGCTCCTCCGAAAGTCCGACAAAGCCCGCCGCCTCGCTCACGCGCGATGCGATCTCGTCCGCGGAAAGTCCCATATTTTTCGGGCCAAAGGCAATATCGGAGCGAACGGTTTCGTCGAAAAGCTGGTATTCCGGATACTGCATAACAAGTCCGACACGGAAGCGAACATCGCGTATTTTTTTCGGATCCGCCCATATATCGCGTCCGTCAAGATAAACCTTTCCCTCGTCGGGACGCAAAAGTCCGTTCAGCATATTAACGAGCGTTGACTTTCCGGAGCCCGTATGCCCCATAAGACCGGTCACCATTCCGTCACGGAAGGTGATGCACACATTGTCAAGCGCTTTTTTCTCATACGGAGTGCCTGCGCTGTATGTGTAGCTCAGGTTTTCGATTCTGATCTCACTCATTGCGCGCTCCTTTCAGCCTGTCAAGCTCGTTTTTGATGAATTTCGCCGTTTGCTTCGCGTCAAAAGCGCCACGCGGAAACTCAAATCCGTGCTGTGAAAGCTCGTAAAGCAAGGCGGTCGTCTGCGGCACATCAAGTCCTATGGAGCGAAGCTCCGAAACGTGCATAAAGACGTCTGCCGGTGTGCCGTCTGCAAATATCCGTCCGTGATCGAGCACGATCACTCTGTCCGCCATCGTCGCCTCGGACATATCATGCGTTATGTTGATGACTGTGATGCCGCGTTCCTTATTAAGCCTCGCGACAGTCTCCATGACCTCGTCGCGTCCGACCGGGTCAAGCATGGCTGTCGATTCATCGAGAATGATGCACTCCGGCATCATTGCGATTATGCCTGCGATGGCGATCCTCTGCTTCTGTCCACCCGAAAGACGCGACGGAGAATGACGTGCGTAATCGCTCATGCCGACAACGGCAAGCGCATCGTCAACGCGAGATCTGATCTGATCGGACGGCACGCCCAAATTTTCGGGTCCGAACGCAACATCCTCCTCAACGATCGAGGAGACTATCTGGTTATCGGGGTTCTGATGAACCATTCCGATCTTTTTTCTGACGGAGAAAACAGTATTTTCGTCCAGCTCGCCCGCACGTGACACAAGCTCTCCGTCAACGTATATTTCGCCCGCATCGGGCGTCAGTATCATATTCAAAAGCTTCGCAAAGGTTGATTTTCCCGATCCGTTATGACCGAGCACCGCAACAAACGAGCCGCGCTCTATCTCAACGGACACGTCGGAAAGCGCAAGCTTTCTCGAAGCCGAATCAAAGTCGTCATACGAATACGAAAGTCCGACTGTTTTAATAAAAATATCACCGTTCATAATGACCCTGACAATATTATTTTCTGTACGTCCACCAAGCAGAGGCGCCCGCAGGCAAAAATCCTCCCGTTGACGTTACCGGTATGGCAAGCTCGCCCGATTCAAGGAAGCCGCCGCGTTTCTCCGCGATCTCAACGCGAAGAATATACTCCATCGTAAGCGGAGAAAGTCCCGTCGTATATGAGTTTACAAGGAAAAACAGCGGACGGTCGGAGAGCAGGCGCGACGTCAGCGCGACAAGCTCATGTATGCTGTCCTCAAGCTTCCATATCTCGCCCGACGGCCCTCTGCCGTATGAGGGCGGATCCATAATTATCGCATCATAGCGATTTCCGCGACGGATCTCGCGCTCGACGAACTTTTTGCAGTCGTCAACAATGTATCTGATCGGCGCATTGGCAAGCCCGGAAAGATGCGCGTTCTCCTTCGCCTCCGCAACCATCCCCTTTGACGCGTCAACATGGCAGACGGCCGCCCCGGCCGACGCACAGGCGACAGTTGCTCCGCCCGTATACGCGAAAAGATTCAAAACAGATATCTTGCGCTTTTCGCCTCTGATAAGCTCGCGCATTTTATCCCAATTGACAGCCTGTTCGGGGAACAGTCCCGTGTGCTTAAAGCCTGTCGGATGGATACCGAAGCGAAGTCCGTCGTATTCGATCTCCCAGCGCTCCGGCATTGCCTTTGAATCCTTCCATTCTCCGCCGCCCTTTGACGAACGCTTGTAAACGCCGTGCGCTTTGTTCCATTCGGGACGCTTTTTTTCCGTTTTCCAAATGATCTGCGGATCGGGACGTACAAGTATGTATTTTCCCCATCTTTCGAGACGCTCTCCGCTCGACGCATCTATAAGCTCATAATCTTTCCATTTATCGGATTTCCACATAATGTTTCACCTTTTCTATGTAAATTCAGTTGTTGTAATATTTGCCGATCAGCGAGCTGCGGCTGTTTGCATGGCAGATCGCAACAGCGAGCGCGTCTGCCGTATCGTCCGGCTTCGGTGGCGCGGGCAGATGCAAAAGCGACGTTACCATCGCTATGACCTGATGCTTTGTCGCTCTGCCGTAGCCTGCGACAGCGCCCTTTACCTGAAGCGGCGTGTATTCGAAAAGCTCAAGTCCGTGCTTTCGCGCCGTCATGATAATGACCCCTCTCGCCTCCGCAACCATGATGCCTGTTTTTTGGTTCGTGTTCCAAAACAGCTCCTCGACCGCCATCTCGTCGGGATG
>CAZOMK010000174.1:0-2897 GCA_964580615.1 uncultured Lachnospiraceae bacterium
CTATACATTCGATGATCTCGCAGAGATCATCGAATGTATAGCGTTCGCGTCCGCAGAATTTTTTTGCATTTTCGTTCATTTTCAGACTCCGCAATGTCACATCAGTTTTATTTTTTTCATAACGGTAAGGAGCTTTTCGCCCTTGGGGATCGTTTTCAGATCCTCCTCGGTTATCGCCTTGAGCTTGAAGATCAAAACAAGGTACACAAGAACGGCAACAAGGATTCCGATAAGCGTTGAAAGCTTGTATGCCGACGAATCACTCATAAACCGCGAGATCAGCATACCGAAAAGCTTATACGAGCCGAACGCGGAAGCGGCGCAGAGCACGCCTGCCGCAAGCGGACGCAAAAACATTCCCTTAAAATCAAGCTTGACTTTAACGTACTTAATAAGGAAGTAGGTATTCAAAACAGTGACGGTAAAGTAGCAAAGGAATGTACCGATGGGAGTGCCGTATATTCCGACGGAGGGGATTCCGACGAGGATATAAGTTGAAAGCAGCTTGACCGCGGCACCCGCGAGCATTGATATGATCGGCTTTCGTTCGTAGCCGCTTGCCTGAAGAAGCGCATTTGAGATTGAAAGCATACAAACGAAGAACACGGACGGTGCAAGTATAGTCAAAAGCGGAGCTCCCATTTCCGCTCCGACCTCGGAGAAGATGAGCTTAAGTATCGGCTTTGCCATAACGGACATACCGAGCGCGCACGGGATCGAAAGAATCGCGCACACACGTATTGACATATTCATAAACGTTTCAGCGCGATCGCGATCGCCGCGCGTCAGCGTTGCGCGTATCATCGGCACAAGCGAATACGATATGGGATAGATGAGCACGGGAGGGAGATTGAACAAGGGCACGACGCAGGTTTTCCAGTTTCCGTACAGTACGTTTGCCGCTTCCTCCGTATAACCGATATCCTGCAAGCGGCGCATCAATATCGTAAGGTCTATGAACTCAGTCATACTGAGCATAGAGGCGCTTATCGTTATGGGAATAGCTATAACGATAAGGCGCTTGAGGATCGTTTTCACCGGTGAAACGTCCTGAGCTATGTTTCCGTCAACAAGATATTCCTCGTTGTATTTTTCTTCTCTGAAAAACCACTTTGACAAAAGCAGATAGAACATACCGAGACCGGCGCCTATCGTTATGCCAAGTATTGCGTAAGCGGCGACGATATGGATCTCATATCCGCGTTCGAGCGCCCAAAGTGCAAATATTATACCTATCGCGAACTTACAAAACGATTCTATAAGCTGAGATATTGCCGTCGGAACCATAACCTGATAGCCCTGAAAATATCCGCGAAGTGCGCTTGATATACAAATGAAAAAGAGTGTCGGGCCGATAAAAATTATTGCCGTTTCCGCTTTAGGTGACTTTGTAAGCGCTGAAAAAACGCCTGCGCCCGCCATCATAAGCGTTGTTCCGACGAGTCCGATCACCAAAAACAGCATCATTGTGACCTTATAAACTCGTTTTGTTTCAAGCGTATTTCCCTTCGCGCGCGATTCGGATATCATCATTGAAACAGCCGTAGGCAGACCTGTCGTTGACACCATATAGAGCCACGTATAGATCGTATACGCCTGGTTGAAATATCCCATTCCTTCATTACCAACGTAATGTTCGAGCGGAATTTTGAAGCAAAGTCCGAGAATCTTATTCAGGACATTGGCAACTGTGAGCACAAGCACACCTGAAATGAACAGCTTTGTACTGCGTTTGATCGGTTTTTGCGATGCCGTATTTTCCGACATAATAATCTCCGTTCCGCCGCCCTGCGGCGGCATATTTTTTATAAAAATCCGCAAAACGGTCGAAAAACCGATTCATAACGGATTTTGGGGTCAACCGACGCGATGCCGTTCATCGCTCGGCTGCATACCTGAATCAGATCCCGGAGGATCCGCATTCCATGTAAAATTCGATAATTTTTTTATTGTCCTCGATTATCGAAGCCGCACGGCGTGCGGGATCTGTTTCCGATAAATATTCATACGGATATTTGGGGTTAAATATGCGTTTTATCTTAGGAGAATTTCCGTTTATCGTTCCGAACGCAGTCGGCTGGACAATTCTGTTAACGGCGCCGGCTCCCGCCGCAAACACCGTATGTATCTCCTCCATCATGAAAATGTTATAAAGTCCCTCGTAGCCCTTGAGCGCAAAGCCGACGTTTTCGTAATTGCCGACTGTATTCTTCTGTCTGTACAGATAGTACGGGCGATACCCCGATTCCTTTGCTCTTATCTGCGAATAATCGACGCTCTTTCCCGCGTCGTTATTGACTCGTGAATAAACGGACGCGCCGTGCTTCAATATATCAGCCGCTTTTTTTACGGAGAAGGTATGAACTGTTATGTTTTCGGGATGCAGCTCAAGCACCTTATCGAACGACTGCGAAAAGCTTATGAAATTTTCGCCCGGCAAACCCGCGATAAGGTCTGTATTGATGCAGTCGATATCGGAATTGACCGCCAGCTCGTACGCGCGAAAAAAGTCCTCCGCCGTATGCGCTCTGCCTATACTTTCAAGGACGGTATTGTTTATCGTCTGCGTATTGACGCTGATTCGCGTAACGCCGAGACGCTTTGCAATACGCAATTTTTCCTGCGTGATCGTATCGGGTCTGCCTGCTTCAAGGGTAAATTCCGCCAGCTCGTCCATATCAATACCGTTATTTATATGCGTCAGCACGCGTTCAAGCTGTTCCTCGGTAAGTATTGTCGGTGTGCCGCCGCCGATGTAGACTGAGGCGACCTTAAGACCGAGCTCACGAATAACGGAAAGTCGAAGATCTATCTCCTCGCAGAGAAAGTCAACGTATGTGGGGATAAGCGAGAGCAGTTTTTTGGACGTATACGTCCAAAAAACTGCTCTCGCTTAT
>CAZOMK010000175.1:0-2895 GCA_964580615.1 uncultured Lachnospiraceae bacterium
TTACGAGGATCACAAGCAGATAATTTTGACCTGCGACCGTCCCGCAAAGGATATCAAGCTGCTTGAGGACAGGCTCAAAACGCGATTTGAGTGGGGTCTGATAGCGGATATTCAGCCGCCGGATCTTGAGCTCCGCGCCGCTATCATCAAGAAAAAGGCGGGCGCGCTCGGAATCGAGCTGAAAACGGATGTAATTTCCTATCTTGCCGAAAAGCTCAAGAGCAATGTACGTCAGATTGAGGGCGCCTTGAAGCGCCTTTCCGCGATGAGCTTCCTTTCCGGCGAAAGGATCACTGTCGATATGGCGGCAAGGACGCTTGCCGATATGATATCGGAGGATATCCCGCTCTCAATGAAGATCAACAGGATCATTTACACCGTTGCAGAAAAATACGGTGTTGACGTTGACGATCTCAAGGGAAAGAAGCGCACAAAGGAGATCGCATGGGCACGTCACGTCGCGATTTACATCATGCGCGAAAAAACGGATATGTCGCTTCCCGCGATCGGAACCGAATTCGGACGCGATCACACGACGGTGCTTTCGTCTCATAAAATAATCGAAAAGGAAATATCGGAAAATCCATCGTTCGCAGTCGAGATAAACGAGCTGATAAACGAAATAGATATCTGATTTTGTGTTATGCAACTGCATTTTATCCACAAACTGTGGAAAACTCTGTGGATAACTCAGCACGATACAGTATGTCAGACAATTTCCGAAAATTGATTTTTCCTGCGAGGACAAGCTTTTTTGCCCTGTGGATACGTTTGAAAGTGCTCTGTTAAAAACCTCAAAAACGTTGAATAATATCGGATTTTGTCACTTTTTCGAAAAAAGTTTTCCTTTTCGGGTCTTCGGTTTTCAACAGTCCGAAAACCGACTTTCAACAGAAAAAAGTCGAGTTTTCATATTCGAAAATCCTTGCCTTGCAATGCAAAATCGGATTTTTCCAAGGTTTCCACACCCCCTACTGCTACCACTGCTAAAAATAAATAATATATATTTATATATAGCGATCGAAAAATTACGTTTTTCGGTTTTTCCGAAATTTTCAACAGACCGCAAATCTACACCAAAACATACGAAAGGATGAATACAATGAAAGTTGTTTTTGAAAAGACTCCCCTTATAGCAGCGGTTACACCCGCAATGAACGCAACATCAAATAAAAACACAATCTCCGCAATAGAGGGTCTGCTCTTTAACGCACGCGGAGGCGAATGTGTTATCACCTCCTACGATACCGAAAAGGGTATCAGAACAAAAACGGACGCAGAGGTCGTTCGCGAGGGCAGCTACATTATCAATGCTCAGAAATTTTATTCCATTATAAAAATGATGCCCGAGGAGGAGATCACCGTTACCGTCAACGACAAGATGAACGTTAAGATCGAATCCGGACGCAGCAGCTTCGAGCTTCATGCGCTTCCCGGCGAGGATTTCCCGTCACTTCCGGAGCTTCACGGCGAGGTAAGCTTCAATATGCCGCAGGGACTTTTGAAAAAGTTTATTGCACAGACGTCGTTTGCTATCGCGCAAAAGGATCAGAGACCTATATTTATGGGCGCATTCTTCAGAATTGTTGACGGAAAGATCACTGTCGTTTCCTGCGACTCAAACAGACTTGCAAAATGTAGCGCCGAGTGCGAGATCGAAAACACGAGCGAGCGCGAGGGAGATATCAATCTCAAATTCATAGTTCCCGGAAAGACTCTTTCCGAGCTTAACAGACTCATTTCCGATACCGATGAGCCGATATCTGTTTCTCTTACGAGAAAGCACGTCATCTTTACTGTCGGTGATATCATCTTCTTCTCACGTCTCATCGACGGCGAGTATATTGATTATGAAAGAATCATCCCGAAATCGCACATGATCTTCGCTACGCTCGACCGCGACGAGATCGTTGCTTCCCTTGAGAGAGCTTCGCTTATGATCGAGGAAAAGTCCGGCACGGGCAGAGGCTATGTAAAGTGTCTGTTTGAGGGTAACAAGCTTATCATCACGTCCGACTCGGTGTCCGGATCTGTTTATGATGAGATCCCGATCGAAAAGACAGGCGACGATATAAAGATCGGCTTCAACTGCCGCTTCCTGCTCGATGCGATGAGAGCAGCGGATTCCGAAACAATAAAAATAGCAATGTCAACTCCTCTTATGGGCATTTCCGTCACTAAGTCCGATGACGATGACGGCGACGGAGATTATCTGTTCTTCGTAATGCCTGTCAGAATGAAGGAGTAATTGCTTTTCGATATTTCGGCGGAATTAGTGAAATATGATATGTAAATCAATCAAATACACCGATTTCCGCAACATTCGGTCGGAGTCGATAGATTTTTCTCCGTCTACGACTATACTTTGCGGGAAAAACGCACAAGGAAAAACGAATATGCTTGAGGGCGTTTATCTGTTTGCTCAGGGAAAAAGCCACAGAGCCGGTAAGGAGTCGGAGCTGATACGATTCGGTGCGGATACGGCAAGGCTTGAGATGGTGTATGAGTCCGGCGGACGAGAAAACAAGCTCGAAATGGAGATATCGGGCAAAAAACGTAAGATATGCTCGAAAAACGGAGTTAAGCTCGATAAGCTTTCCGAAATGATAGGCAATTTCAGGGCTGTTATGTTTTGTCCGGAGCATCTTTTTATAGTCAAAGGCGGGCCGTCGGAAAGACGTTCGTTTCTTGATGTTGCGATATCGCAGCTCCGTCCCGTCTATCTGCGGACGCTTCAGCGGTACAATGTTATATTGATGCAGAGAAACGCGCTTTTGAAGTCCGCAAAGGGATCGGGAAGCGCTCCCGCGCTTGAAGCGTGGAGCGAACAGCTTGCGGAAGATGCGGCGTCGATCGCGAAAACAAGGCAGGTATATCCGTCCAAGCTTTCCGAGT
>CAZOMK010000176.1:0-2866 GCA_964580615.1 uncultured Lachnospiraceae bacterium
ATTTGCAGCATCCCGCACGGTTCGGGAAACGAAAGCGCAATCGCAGCGATGCTCACGGAGTTTGCAGATAAAAACGGACTTTACAGCAAGCGCGATGCGAATAATAACGTGCTTATAGTTCGTCCTGCGTCGCGCGGCTATGAGGATCATCCGTCTGTCATGATCCAAGGTCACACTGATATGGTGTGCGAGGCTGATGACGGCTGTAATATAGATTTTGCAAAGGATCCGCTTACGCTGAAATATGACGGTAAATATCTCACCGCCGACAAAACGACGCTTGGAGCCGATGACGGCGTTGCAGTCGCGATCATGATGGCTCTTTTGACAGATCCCGACTTAAAGGCGCCTCAGATCGAGTGCCTTTTCACAACCGAGGAGGAAACGGGACTTACCGGCGCCTCTACCTTCGATTACGGCAACATTTCCGCGCGCAGAATGATCAACCTTGATACAGGCGGAGAGGTAGTGATCGTTTCCTGTGCCGGCGGAATGAGAACAAGAATGCTCAACTCGTATGCGCCGGAAACAACCAAGGGCGATTTTTTGAAGCTTGAGATCACGGGACTTGCGGGCGGTCATTCGGGCGTCGATATTCATCTCGGACGCGCAAACTCGAATCTGCTCATGCTTGAGCTTGTTTCCGAAATAAGAAAGCAGACCTCTGCACACATCGTTGATATGTCGGGCGGAAGTAAGGATAACGCTATTCCGTCCAGAACGCAGGCGACGGTTTCAGTCGGAGACTTAAAGCTTGCCGAAAAAATCGCCGTCGAGTGGACAAAATCGGTCAAATCAAGACTTATCGAAGATGACGCCGAATTCAAGCTTAACGTACAGCCCGTGCATGACGCTGAATTTTCGGGACCTACCCCCGATTTTACGTCGCGTCTGCTCGCGCTCACCGAAAAGCTTCCCAAGGGCGTAATAAAATATAACGACGAAATCGGAATGGTCGTTACATCCTTGAACTACGCGATAATCAGCGTAAAAACAGATAAATTCGAGCTGCATCTGTCGTCGCGTTCGTCAGAGTCCGCCGAGCTTGACGAAATGACCGAAATTTTGGCTTGCAAAGCAAAGGAGTACGGATTCGAATCAGTGACAGATTCACGCTACGAAGGCTGGGCGTACGACGAAAATTCGCCCATCAGAGACGAATACGTCCGTGCGTATAAGGATGTAACGGGAAAGGATATCCCCGTCATGGGCATACACGCAGGTCTTGAATGCGGAATTATAAAGCTTGCCGTGCCCGAAATGGACATTATCGCCACGGGTGCGATCACGATAGGCGAGCACACAACAAAGGAAGCGTTGGATCTCGATTCATTCGGCAGAGTTTACGGGATCGTAAAGCTTCTCTGCGAAAGACTGTGATTATGATACAAAAAGCCTCTGCATTTTGCAGAGGCTTTTTGCTACATATTGTGCGGATCAAAGAGGGAATATCCTTTCTTTATCCGACTTGAAAATATCATGTTATGACCTGTTAAAGTGCGTGCCTTTTTGTTGATCGTCGAAACGTACGCCGAGATTGACTTGAAGCTTAGATGAACATAGCCGGCAATAACAGCGGGAGCGACAAATTCCTCCTCAAATGAAGCGAGAATATGTACTATCTGAGACTCATTGTCGGACAGAAGAATGCGCGTGCCGCGAAAGTAAATGAACGGAGTGTCGGAAAAGTCCGTTGTAACGGTATTTCGTTCGGTAAATGCAAAATCGCGTTTGACAAGCTTAGAAATCGACTCACTTATGCATCTGCCTTTATTGCCGACTGTATAAAACAGACGATAGTCTATATCGGCGCCCTCGTAATCGTCCGCATAACCAACGCAGATCGTTCTTGTTCCCGTAAGCTTTGCTTTGGCGTTCCAAAGAATTGCGTATGCTTTTGAAGAATATTTTTTCGACATCACAACAATGACATTCGGCGATTCCTTAAGCTTCAGCGCTTGATCAAATGTCATAATTTCGGTAAAAATACCGCGCATACGAAGACTTTTATTAAGCTTAAATGCTTCTTTTTCGGATGCGGCTGTAATAATTATTCGCGGATACATCAGCTCTTTTCGCCCAAACGACGCTCGGATACCGTTATCGCGGAGATTATCTTGGCAACGGTAAGTCTGTTTCTGACGTAGGGGGAAAAGATCGTTGATTTTTTTACAAATTCAACGTCATCGGGAAGCGAAAGCTCCGACAATGTTGAAGGTGCGCCGAACGAAGCGAGAAGATCACGGATCTTCTCGGTGTCGGGAAGCTTACGTGTTAAGCGTTTCAGCTCGTCAAGAGCACTCGTTTTACAGTTGACTAATTCGGCAATTACCGAAGATGACGTTTCCCCCGAAGGAAGATTTTCTTTGATTATGCCGTCCGACAGCTCGCCGTATATTTCACGGATCATATCTTTGTCGAATACGGACGAAAGCTCGATATCATCAATACGGTCGAGCAAATCAATGTTGTTTTTTATGAAGTCGAGCGCGAGTACCGTGCCGACACCGACTTTTTCTCCGTGAAGTGCCGATGTCTCGTTGTTTATGACGTGCATTTCCCAAAAATGAGACATATGATGCTCCGAGCCGGACGCGGGACGTGAGCTGCCCTGAAGCTGCATAGCAATACCTGAAAGAATAAGTCCGTTCATTACTTTTTCCGCAAAATCCCGTGCATCTGCGTGATGCTCGGCGGCTTTGATAACAGCGTCAAGCGCTTCTTCCATGATCCCGTAAATTTCCGGACAAAGCGCCTCTCCGCAAAGCAGCTCCGCGGCGCGCCAATCGTAAAGCGCGGTGATCTTGCCGATAACATCGCCCGCACCGGACGCAGTCAATCTGACGGGCGCCGTCGAGTACACATC
>CAZOMK010000177.1:0-2849 GCA_964580615.1 uncultured Lachnospiraceae bacterium
GCATTATCTTAACAGAGCTTTTGCTCAATCTTTGCGCGAACGTGTCCGAGTATTCGAGCAAAAATCCATACATCGACCGCATCACGGAGTACATCCGCGACAATTACAAGTCAAAGCTTTCGATCGAGCTGATCTCGCATCACGTTCATCTGAATCCATCCTACTGCGCGACTTTATTTAAGGAAGAAACAGGCGAGACGATCGGCAGTTTCATAAAAAAGTACCGTTTGGAGCTTGCCAAGGACGAGCTTGAGCGCGGCAATACCGTCAAGGTCGCGGCGGAATCGGTCGGATTTTCGGATCAGTATAATTTCAGCAAATGGTTCTCGAAAAACGTCGGCGTTTCTCCGAGCGAATATCGCGCCAAGTACAGCTTGAAGCGCAAAAATATTTGATCTTACACAAACGACAAAAACCCCCGCGGCATATTATGCAATTGCATAATATGCCGCGGGGATGCTTCATTTTGCTTGATTTTGCTCAAATTTCGACAAGCTCGCCGATCTCGGCGCTGTCCGCGTAAGTGACCTTGTCCGTGTATTCGACGCGCTTGATCTTGCAGTCAGATCCGATGTTTATATCGTTTCCGCGGACGACGCGTGCGTGCACGCCTTCAAGCTCGATCGAATCCGCTTCGATCTCGTCTACGGTGAATATCGGCTTCTCGCTGCCACCGAAGATCGAACGGATAATGCCGGCGAAAACGCCGGAATCAGAGATCTTACGCACGATCTTGACCTTCGAGGCGCCGATTGTGCCTGCATTGCTCTTTGAGGAAAGGCTCATCTCGCAGTTGAATCTTTCGGCGTTGACGTCTCCCTTAACAGAGATCGAACCGTCAACCGCTATCGTTTCGCTTGTCAAGTCGCCGTCTATATTCGCTGTTCCGGAAAGCTTGGCAAGCGTTTTGACCTCGACCGATCCTCCCGACGAAAACGCGCCGGACGCTTCAAATGAGTCACACTCAAGCGCGCCCTCGACTTTGCACGCGCCGAAGCATCTGAATCTGTCGCAGATCGTGTCCGACGTGATCCTGCACGCGCCCGACATAGTTACATCATTATATTCTCCGCCGCCGACCATATTGGCGCCGCTCATAGTCAGATTTCCCATAATTTCTCCTTATTTTTCGTTTTTTCCGAGAAGCGACACAACGTCCGAAAGATCGACCGTTTTATCTCCGCGGACAAGCTTTATTCCCGTCACATCGTCTGCAAAAAATTCTTTTTTACCGTATTTTGTCTCAACGACAAGCATGACCTTGACATTTTCTTCGGCGACGCGCTTCGCAAGCTCATCGAGCGATGCCTCGTCCTTTTCCGATATAATGTAATTAACGCGCTCCGTGATCAAATCCCGCGGAAAAAAGGTCTCCTGCCCCGTTCGGGTCGATTTTCGTATGAACCATTCATCCGGAATGAGCCCGTTTCTTCGCCATCGGTAAAGCGTACCGTAGGAAATTCCGTATGTGTCGAGCAATTCCCGCTTCGACATCAAATTTTCATCCATATATTGACCTCGTCCTCTCTGTAACACTGTTACTATTATAGCGTAACAATGTTACTTTATCAATGCGTCTGCCGAATTTTTTATATTTTTTTCGTAAGTTCCGAAAACCTTTGATTTTGTGATTGCCAAATAATAAAATATGTAGTAAAATAAATTTAACTGACAAAATATAAATAAAGAGGTTTTGATTTAATGAAACGAATTATCGCTCTCATTATGAGTATGCTCATGCTCATTCTCCCCCTTGCTTCATGCACAGCTTCGTCTCCCGACGACACAGACACCGCCGATACTTCCGTTTCGGATTCCGCAACCGAATCCGAAACGGATGCCGAAACAGACGCGCCTCAGGACACGACAGAATATTACGCTTATCTTTTCGCATACTTCACCGGCAACGATCCCTCGCAGGAGCAGATCTGCTTCGCAGTTTCGAAAGACGGATACAAGTACAAGGCGCTCAACAAAGGCAACCCTATTGTTAAGTCTAATTCCGGAACAAAATGCGTCCGCGACCCGTACATTTTCAGAGGTCAGGACGGCTACTACTACATGATCGCGACCGATATGAAGTCCTCGCTCGGTTGGGCAAGCAACAGAGACCTTATTTCTTGGAAATCAGAGGATCTCATAAATTGGACGGACGAAACCATAATCGAGATAGACGGCACTTGCAAGGCAACAAAGAACACGATTCGCGCATGGGCGCCTCAGGCGATCTGGGATCCCGATCGCGGCGAATACATGATCTACTTTGCACTTTGCTCAAGCGCGACGAACGGCGCGACAGTAATGTACTACGCTTACTCTCCCGACATGAAAACTCTTTCCACCGATCCCGAGCTTCTTTTCGCTCCCTCGAACGGTAACTCCGCAATAGACGCGGATATCATCTATCACGACGGTCTGTATTATATGTTCTATAAGGATGAAACCTCCGGCGGAATCAAGCTTACAACGTCGAAAAATCTCACCTCCGGCTATTCCTACACAAAATCAAAGCTCGTATCTCCGAGCGGACTCGCCGTTGAGGGCTCGTCCATCTTCAAGCTCATTGACGGAAGCGGTTGGCTGCTCATATCGGACGCTTACACAAGCGGCTACTTCGTAATGGAGCACACGACAGACCTCAAAAAATTCAAGACTCTCGATCAGAAAGAGTATCGCTTTAACTTCACCCCCCGTCACGGAAGCGTTATCCCGATAACAAAGGAAGAATATAACGCTCTGCGTAACGAATTCAAATAATCTGAGCCATGGAACTGATCAAACGATTTTGCAGGCGCTATTTTATTGACGCCATGAGCGCAATGGCACTCGGTCTGTTTTCATCCCTTATC
>CAZOMK010000178.1:0-2834 GCA_964580615.1 uncultured Lachnospiraceae bacterium
GCAGTACGCCATCGAAAACATCTATTCCTACGATATTTTCGACGCAGACAACGAGATCACCTCCGCCATCGACTATGTTACAACGAAAAAGCTGCCCACGCTTTACACGCTGACCGGTCACGGCGAGGCTGATATTTCGTCAACGATCCTCTCCATGCTCGATTACAGCAACATCGCAACAGATTCGCTCAATCTCGTTTCGTCAGAGATCCCGAAGGAAGCAAGCATGATCGCCATCAACGTCCCGACCTCCGACCTTACCGAAGCGGAAAAGGACGCCCTGCTCGCCTACATCGACAACGGCGGCAAGGTTTTGGTCGCAACGGACGCGGAGCATTATTCGCCAGACGATATGCCCAATCTGACAGCGGTTGCAAAGCATTGCGGACTTACCTCGCATGACGGCATCGTGCTTGAGGACAACACAAGCTACTATTCGCAGTACAAATACTTCCTCGTGCCGCGTCTGCAAAGCTGTAAGATCACCGAATCGGTAACAAACATAAACAACGTAACGCTCGTTATGAGCAAAGCGCACTCGATCGAAAAGCTTGACAATTACGAGGGCTCGATGACGGTCTCCCCCATAATCGTCACCTCCGACTCTGCCTACATCATCGGTGACAAGGAGGAGGTACGCGAAAAGAAGGACGATGATATCTCAGGTCAGTTCTACCTCGGCGCCATCGCGGAGGACGCATCGACAGGCGGCTCCTTCATCTGGTATTCCTCATCCCTCATCTGCGATGATATGTCGTACTATTACGTCAATTACAACAATCTTTACATCTATCTTTATTCAATAACAGAATCCTGCGAAAAGCCCGCAACGATCTCGATTGATTCCGTTGCGCTTGCGACAGCATCGAACATTACCTTCACTGAGACCGATATAATCGCTTGGACTACGATCATTCAGATCGTTATTCCGCTCGCGGTGCTCATCCCCGGTATAGTAATTTGGATCCGTCGCCGCAGACGCTAAAAGGAACAGCTCATGAATTCGAAAAAACGCAAAGAAAGAAAGCAGATGATAAGCATCGCCGTCGCTGCCGCGATATTGCTTTTGCTTATTATACTGTATTTCGTCATAACAAACTCCGTAAACGGTAACGACGGCGACACGGACACAACGGACACGCAAGCGCCCATGGACATCGGCACCTTCACCATCGCGGACGAAAACTACGCGGAGCTTTCCGCGCTCTCCTACTCGTACAGCGGCGAAACGCTCAATTTCGAGCTTTCCGACAACAAATGGGTGATTAAAGAGGATCCCGAATTTCCCGTTGATCAGCAAAAGATCTTTTATATGGCTCAGTCCGTCTCCGATTACGGCGGATTCCGCCGTCTCAGCTACACTGATTCAAGCCTCGAAGCCTACGGTCTTGACGAGCCTCTTTATGATATTTCCGCAACATACACAAACGATTCCGGCACTCATACGAACAGGTTCCGCATCGGTGACAAAAACACCCTGACCGGATACTATTATTTCTATCAGGACGGATCAAGCTACGTTTACATGGTAAACAACTCGATCTTCCAATATTTTTCGTACATGAAATCGGATCTGTTCGTTTCCTATGAAGTTCCCGGCCCCGAAGTTAAGGATATGACGGCGCTGACGGTAACAGCAGGCGAAAACGTCATCGAGATCGAAATTCCCGAATCGGCGGCAGTCAAGGACGAGGACGGAAATATCGAATATTCCCCCGCGGAAAAGATCATGTCCGCCATGTATCACGAGCTTAGACTCAAGTACAAATATTGCGTCGATTACAGCGTGACTGACGCCGAAAAAGCCGAATACGGGCTTGATACACCCGCGCTTTCCGTCAAGCTCGACTACGTCCGCTATCAGTCCGTCTCCACCGAGGAGGGCACATCAGGCGCACAGATCAGCTACGATGACACGTTCTCCGTTCACTTCGGAAACAAATTCACCGAGGTGACAAAGGACGAGGACGGAAAGGAATCGACTGTCGAAAAGATCTATTTCGTAACCGATTATTCCGATATCGTTTACTCCGCCGATTATGCGACTTACCTTGAGATCCTTGTTGCGGCAGGACTTGAATAAAGTCCGAAAAAATGAGAAAAATCAAGCAAAGGTCGGATTTTCGATGTTGACACGGGCGAAATAATATGTTAAAATAAGCCGTTGCGTAAAAGCAACGGCTTTTTTGCTGTGCTTTTATGTCTCCTTACTGCCGTAAAATACAACAACAATACGGCGGTCATTTACAGTCCATGAGGAGGTATTAAACATGGAAAACATCAAGAACACCTACGAAGTCCTCTTCGCCCTCAGCGTTAAGAACGGCGAAGAAGCGGTAGAGGCTGCAAAAGAAAAGATCGTAAGCCTTATCGCAGACAACGCAGAGATCGTTGCTCAGGACGTTTGGGGCAAGCGTAAGTTTGCTTATCCCATCAATTATCAGAACGAAGGCTACTACGTACTCGTTTACTTCAAGTCCGCTCCTTCCTTCGTTGCAGAGCTCACTCGAGTTCTCGGCATCACGGAAGAAGCTCTCCGCTACATGGTTCTCGCTGTTGACGAAAAGAAGCAGACCATCAAGACGGCTCCCGTTGCAGCAGAGGAAGAAGTTATCGAGGCTCCCGCTGAGGAAGTTGTTTCCGAAGAGGAAGTTGTTGTAGCTGAGATCCCCGCTACCGACGCTGAATAATGAGGCGCGACGATGGCAAACTTCAATCTTAACAAGGTTATTTTAGGCGGAAGAATGACTGCTGACCCCGAACTGAAGATGACATCTTCCGGCATCCCCGTTACCACGTTTTCGATCGCCGTCAATCGCCGCTTCCAATCCAAG
>CAZOMK010000179.1:0-2827 GCA_964580615.1 uncultured Lachnospiraceae bacterium
ATGATATAATATAAATATGATATAAACATATAAAAAAAGGAGACTCAATGAGAAAGGTTAAAAAGAACAACGCAAACCCGTCCCGCGAAGCGCGGATAGAGCCGTTAAATTTTCTGTTTTTAACGGTTGCCGGCTGTATAAACGCCATCGGCGTAAATATATTTATTGCGCCCGTCCGACTTTATGACAGCGGTATATCCGGCACGTCTATTTTGCTTTCGCAAATAACCCCCGAAGCGCTTTCCCTCTCATTCTTTCTGATCGTATTGAACATCCCGCTTTTTTTGTTCGGGCTTAAGCGCCTCGGAATCACATTCACAACATACTCGATCTATGCCGTCGTCGTCTACTCTCTCGCATCATGGCTCATAACGGACGTTTTGCCCGTTGACGTAAGCATGGCGTCTCCCCTTGCGGGAACGGATCTCTTGCTTTGCGCGCTGTTCGGCGGCATTATTTCCGGCATAGGAAGCGGTATGACGATCCGCTACGGCGGCGCGATAGACGGCATTGAGGTTCTTGCCGTTATTTTCGCAAAGAAGCTTGGAATAACAGTCGGCACCTTCGTCATGTGCTATAATATGATTTTGTATATCATTTGCGGAATGGTAATGCAAAGCTGGATTCTTCCGCTCTATTCGATCGTTACATATATGGCGGGACTTAAAGCCGTTGACTTTATCGTCGAGGGTATTGATCGCTCGAAAGCGGCAATGATCGTTACTGAAAGCGAACGCGAGATATCGTCCGTGCTCTCCGGTGAATTCGAGTGCGGAGTTACAATCCTCGACGCACACGGCTACTATTCCGATAAGAAAAAGTCCGTCGTTTATATTGTGATCAACCGTTTTCAGATCGGACGCATGAGAGCGCTTGTGCATGAGGTCGATCCCTGCGCGTATATAACGATCTCCGATGTCGCAGACGTGTTTAAGGCAAATACGTCAAAGCTTGAATTGCCCGATGAAACGCCCCCGTCCGAGAGCGAAGAAGCGGTCGATGACAGTGTTGACAAGGCTCAATAAATATGATAAAATAAGCTAAACGGCGCGGCAGATTTTCTGCCGCGTTTATTTAGGAGAAAAATAATGGAATTTATGCTGTTTCTCGAACTTATCCTTCTCGGCGTGGGACTCGCCGCCGATGCTTTTGCCGTTTCCGTCTGTAAGGGACTTGCCGTCGGTAAGGTAAAGCCGCGCCAAATGATAACAGTCGGACTGTGGTTCGGCGGTTTTCAGGCACTTATGCCGACGATAGGATATTATCTCGGTCAATATGCACTTGAATTTATTGAAAATTTCGATCATTGGATCGCGTTTGTTCTGCTCACGCTGATCGGAGCAAATATGATCCGCGAAGCCTTTTCGGATGATGAGGAAAAGCTTGAGGAGAACGGCAACGATCCGTTCGCGGCAAAGGAAATGGCGGTTTTGGCTGTCGCAACGAGCATCGACGCGCTTGCCGTCGGAATCGCACTCGCAATGATGCAAAAATATTCGATCGGCATTGCCGCTGCCGTCATCGGCGTTATAACGTTCGTCCTTTCCGCAATCGGACTTCGTATAGGCGCTATTTTCGGAGACAAATATAAAAAGCCGTCCGAAATCGCGGGAGGCATAATTTTGATCCTGATCGGACTTAAAATCTTGCTTGAACACCTCGGCGTCATCGCATTTTGAACTTCAAATACATAAAAAATCCTCTGCAGCTGTTAGGCTGCGGAGGATTTTTGCTTTCACTGAGCGTTCGCTTAGCCGCTTACACCGAAATACGAGATCGGCAGACTGTATCCGATCGTTATGTCGTAATGACCGTGGTTCGTGACGGACGAATATGACGTGACCTTGTACTCCGTTGAGCTGATCGTCACAGTTCCGAGAGTCTTGAAAATGTCGGATCTTCCGTCTGAAACGTTAACGGGAAGCTTCGGATAATAAACAACGTTCAAATAAACAGTGATCCGTTGCGTTTTGTCCTCGGCGTCGGCGGGAAACGTCTTTCGTGTGTATGAGATCTTTGGTATGCTCAGATAAATGCTGTTGTTCTTCGGAGAAACGGGCGGATCACCGATCGTTATCGTTACGTCGTTCCCCAATTCATCCGATAAAGCTTCCTTTGCAATGTTGCATAAATAAGCACATATCATCGCTTTACCACCTCAATCTGCGAAATGTGTTCATCGCCGAAATGCCGCTTTCGCGCATCGCTTGAATCAACCCGAAAAGCTTTTCGGTTCGACTCGTGCCGTCCTTGTATTTGACGGAGTATTTCCCGTCCGACTTCGATGAAATTTCACCGCTTGATGCGGCGGAGGACATAATGTATTCGGCACAGTCTGCCGCCGCAAGATCGGCAACGGCACATATAAGCTCGTCCGGAACGGCGTCAAAGCCGGACGCGGCAAGAACAGTGCCAGTTGCCTTTTCGATTGCGGCGTTTATGATCCCAACGTCGGAGCCGTCCGACGCTGGAGCGATGTGAAGCGATAAAAGCCGAGCTTCAACGCCCTTGAATATCTTGCTTGCGGTAGTCATCAGCCGAGAGAGATGATTCTTGCGATCGGAATGAGCTTGTCGTCGATGATGGCGCCGTCCTCGTCTGCCGCAAGCTCCCAGTTTACGCCGAGCGCAAGCTCGGTGTCGGTGGGCGAAAGGGTAGACTGAGAAGCCTTGACGTAGTCAAAGCCGAAGGGGTGAATGACCTTTCTCTGACGTGAGTAAAGCACGTCACAGCCGCCCTCCTCGGAGGGGGAACGATGCATTTCGTAGGGAACCTTTGCACCGATGTTTTCGTAGAAGAACGCACCCTCACCGAGAATGTAGCTGTC
>CAZOMK010000180.1:0-2819 GCA_964580615.1 uncultured Lachnospiraceae bacterium
AGTCAATCTAAAGCAAAAACGCACATTTCGCTTTATTTCGAGCATTTTGTGTGGTATACTGTCCCTTGAAGGATATCGTTAAAGGAGCTGTTCGATGAAAAAAGTCATTACATACGGCACATTTGATCTCTTGCATTACGGTCACATTGAGCTTTTGCGCCGCGCAAAGGCGCTCGGTGACTATCTCATCGTTGCGCTGTCAACGGACGAATTCAACGAAAACGAAAAGCACAAGAAAAGCTGTTTCTCGTTTGATCAGCGCAAGGCGCTCGTCGAAGCCGTACGTTATGTAGATCTCGTTATTTCGGAGGCGACGTGGGAACAAAAAGCCGACGATATCAAGCGTCTCGGCGTCGATATCTTTGTTATCGGAGACGATTGGACGGGCAAATTCGATTATCTTTCCGAGCTTTGCGAGGTCGTTTATCTGCCGCGCACGCCGGAAATATCGTCATCGAGCATAAAAAAAGAGCTTCGGGAGGCAAATGACGGCAAATGAACAAAAAGAAGGTCTTGCTCGTATTCGGAACGCGTCCGGAAGCGATAAAAATGTGTCCGCTCGTTTTAGAGCTGAAAAAACGGACGGGCATAAAAACAGTCGTCTGCGTCTCGGCTCAACACCGTCAGCTTCTCGACAGCGTCCTCGACGGCTTCGGAGTCACATCCGATTACGATCTGAACATAATGCATGAGGGGCAAACGCTGTTTGACATAACCTCAAACGTGCTTCTCGGCATAAAGTCCGTGCTTGAAGCGGAGGCGCCCGATCTCGTTTTGGTTCACGGAGACACGACAACGGCGTTTTCCGCCGCGCTCGCCTGCTTTTATATGCATATTCCCGTAGGGCACATTGAAGCGGGACTTCGAACGCACGATATTGCAAATCCGTACCCCGAAGAATTCAACAGGCGAAGCATAAGCATCATGTCCGCCTACCACTTTGCGCCTACCGAAAAGGCAAGGCAGCATCTGCTTGCTGAGGGGATCGACGACAGCCGCGTTTTTGTAACGGGAAACACTGTCATAGATGCGCTTGAATCGACAGTGCGCGACGATTTTCGTCATCCGATACTCGAATTTGCGCGCGGAAGCCGTCTTGTCATCGTAACAGCGCACAGACGCGAAAGCATCGGCGAACGCATGGCGGATATGCTCACCGCGGTTCGTGACGTTATAAACGCGCATCCCGACGTCAAGGCTGTCTGTCCCGTTCATCCGAATCCTGCCGTTCGAACGCTCGTCGAGGGCATTTTGGGTGATTCCGAGCAGATATATCTGACAGATCCGCTTGACGTTGCGGATTTTCACTGTCTGCTTGCAAAATGCCGGCTCATAATAACCGATTCCGGCGGAATACAGGAGGAGGCGGCTGCTTTGGGTAAGCCGGTGCTCGTCGTACGCGACGTAACGGAGCGCACGGAGGGACTTCTTTCGGGGAATTCACGTCTGATCGGAACAGACCGCGAAAGCGTCCGCCGCGAATTTACGCGTATGCTCGACGATCCGAGCGAATACGATCGTGCGGCAGTCAAATCAAGCTCATACGGCGACGGAACAGCCAGCCGACGAATCGCCGATATAATCGAAAGAATATAACAAAAAAGCGGAGTGAGATCACTCCGCTTTTTTACGTAATTTATTGTGTGTCGGATCAATACATACCGCCCATGCCACCCATATCGGCAGCGGGTGCGGCAGTTTTTTCTTCGGGCTTATCTACAACGACAGCCTCGGTTGTGAGGACAACGGATGCGATAGAAGCCGCATTTTCGAGAGCGGAACGTGAAACCTTAGTCGGGTCAACGATACCTGCCTCGATCATGTTGCAGTAAACCTCCTTCGCAGCGTCGAAGCCGTAGCCGAACTCGCCCTTGGAGCGAACCGTATTTACAACAACGGAGCCTTCGAAGCCTGCGTTTTCCGCGATCTGACGGAGAGGTGCTTCAAGCGCCTTAACAACAATGTTGACACCTGTTTTTTCGTCGCCCTCTGTTGTTTCGAGAAGCTTTGCAACGTCGTCGATAACGTTGATGAATGCTGTACCGCCGCCGGGAACGATGCCCTCCTCGACAGCCGCACGGGTTGCATTGAGTGCATCCTCGATTCTGAGTTTCTTTTCCTTCATTTCAACCTCGGTAGCAGCACCGACCTTGATAACAGCTACGCCGCCGGAAAGCTTTGCAAGACGCTCCTGAAGCTTTTCGCGATCGAATTCGGATGTTGTGTTTTCGATGGAGGACTTGATCTGAGCGATACGAGCCTTGATTCCGTCGGGATCGCCTGCACCGCCGACGATGATGGTATTTTCCTTGTTGACCTTGATCTTACGGCAAGTGCCGAGCATATCGAGAGTTGCATCCTTGAGCTCAAGTCCGAGATCGGATGTGATCACCTGACCGCCCGTAAGGATAGCGATGTCGCGAAGCATTTCTTTTCTTCTGTCGCCGAAGCCGGGAGCCTTAACAGCAACGCAGGTAAATGTGCCGCGGAGCTTGTTGAGCACGAGAGTTGTAAGAGCCTCGCCCTCTACGTCCTCAGCGATGATAAGAAGCTTTCTGCCTGCCTGAACGACCTGATTGAGAAGCTCAAGGATCTCCTGTACTGCGGAAATTTTCTTATCCGTGATAAGAATAACGGGATCGTCGATGACGGCTTCCATCTTATCCATATCCGTTGCCATATAGGGGGAGAGATATCCGCGATCGAACTGCATTCCCTCGACTACTTCGCAATATGTTTCTGCGGACTTGGATTCCTCAACGGTGATAACACCGTCTGCCGTTACCTTTTCCATAGCGTCCGCGATGAGAGTACCGATA
>CAZOMK010000181.1:0-2817 GCA_964580615.1 uncultured Lachnospiraceae bacterium
ACTTTACGGGGTCGGATATTTTATATTGGACGAAGAAATCGACGTTGACGATGTTGTAGTCGCCGGTGATCATTTTGCTTTCTTCCTCGACGCTCAGATCAACCTCGCCGTTTACCGACGGAGCAGACGTATATCCGATCTCAATCTTCTGGTAAACATTGACCTCGACAAGCTCGACCTTTTGAATTCCGAAGGGTAGCTTGAAATGCATACCTGCGTCTGCGGTGCCTGTCACCTTGCCGAAGGTGGTGATTACAGCTCGCTGCTGTTCGTCAACCGTGTACCAGCACGTTGCCGCGGCAGAGAGGATGATAAGTGCGATTACGCCCCAAATGATGTATTTTTTGATTTTGTCGAAGCTGACGGGGACTTTTGTTTTGTCAAAAAAATCGTTGCGATTCATTTGAATTTCCTTTCGTTAATTGTTTTATTTTATTTTGTTTTTTCAAAGACGTTCGAAGCCGAGGTAACGAGTACCTTGGAATGTGAGATTGCCGAAGTCTCCCTCGACGAGCATACCGAATTCGGAGCCGTCTACGGAGAGCTCAAGTCTGTCTCCGCCTTCAAACTCAAAGGTTATGTAATGGAGACTTGTTGTATACGAATGCATATTGGTCGTGGTATTATGATGGCGACGGTAATCGGTGCGCTTTGCAACGATTGTCGCCGGTACGGTCAGGCGAGGGGAATTGTTATTCTTTCGCCATTCCGAAAAATAACGTGCGATCGTAAGGAAGAACACGAAGAAGAACATCAGAATCATTACGGCGAAGATTACGGTAAAAAAATCAAACATAAGCATATTACCTTTGTGATAGATTTGAAGCGTTTTTGTTTTCTAAGCTTCATTACGATATGATTATACCATGCGGTCAAACGATTGTCAAGAGGGATCTAAAGAAAAATAAAAAATATTACGCGTAAAAGGCAAATCGCCCGCTTCGGCTTGAAAGATAGGGGCGAATATGATAAAATCTAAAAAACGTGTTCGGAGGTGTGACGTGACGGAAGCTTATGATATCGACGAAATATATATGAAGGAAGCGCTTGCGGAGGCGCAAAAAGCGGCACTTCACGGAGACGTACCGATCGGATGCGTCATTGTTTTCGACGGTAAGATCATTGCGGCGGCAAAAAACGAGAGGGAGCTTGACAAAAACGCGCTTCGCCATGCCGAACTGACTGCGATCGAGGAGGCTTGTCGTGTTCGCGGCGGCTGGCGTCTTTTCGGATGCACGCTTTACGTTACGCTTGAGCCTTGTCCCATGTGCGCGGGTGCGATAGTCAATTCACGCATCACAAGAGTCGTATACGGCGCGAAGGATCCGAAGGCGGGCGCGTTCGGAAGCGTTTTGAACATGAATTCGTATCCGCTTAATCATAAGCCGGAGATAAAATCTGGCGTTTTGGCTGAGGAATGCTCGAAAATGCTCAGACTTTTCTTCGCAAAGCTCAGAAAATAAAAAGTGCTGTAAAAGCGTTTGGCTTTTACAGCACTTTTTTCAGTGAATGTTGACGGGAGTTTTCGGTTTGTTTGTTGTACGGGCGTTTGTCTTGCCTTCGGGATTGATCTCGCCTGCAAGCATGAGAGAACGTTTTGTAAGCGAAGGGCCGACAAGCTCATAAACAAGCACGCAGAACAGAACAACGTTTCTGACGATGGCGCCGTCGGAAAGAGCGGCGGCGGTCAATGCCATACCGAGCGCGACGCCCGCCTGCGGGAAAAGCGTTATTCCGAGATGAGTTGTGATCGAGGGGGAGCATTTTGTTGCCTTGCAACTTCCGTAAGCGCCCAAATATTTGCCGAGCGAACGTGCGATCAGGTAAACGACGCCGACGATGAGAGTGACGGGATTTGTGAGTATTTTCAGATCGAGCTCCGCGCCGGAGATGACGAAAAAGAGAATGTTCAAGGGAACAGTCCAGCCGTCAACACGGTCCATAAGCTCCTCGGAGGTGTCGCAGAGATTGCAGAATACAGTGCCTGTCATCATACAGGAGAGCAGGAGCGAGAAGCAGCACTTTATGCCGGAAATTTCAAATTCGAGCATTGAAATTCCGACAGTGAGGAGCACAAACGCAACCGAGATAGTCATACGTTTACTTCTCGAATGGAAGAAACGCTCAACGGCGTGAAGCAAGATGCCGGTTACGCATCCGAGCGCGAGCGAAAGCACGACCTCTACGATAGGCTCGACAAGCACGCTTGTGATGCTTGCGCTGCCCGTTTCAAGCGCTGTTGCGATTCCGAAGGAGACGGAAAAGAGAAGCAGACCTACGGCGTCGTCGATAGCGACAACGAGCATCAAAAGGCGAGTCAGCGGGCCGTCCGCCTTGTATTGACGTACAACCATCAACGTTGCGGCGGGGGCAGTTGCCGATGCAATGGCGCCGAGCGTGATCGCAGACGGGACAGATATGACGGAGGGAGCGATAAAGTGAAGCGCGATGAGCGCGACATCGACAAGGATCGTTGTGAATACAGCCTGAGCTATACCGATCGCGATAGCCTTTGATCCCATGTTCTTCAAATGATCGAGTCTGAATTCGTTACCCATTGAAAATGCGATGAAGCCGAGCGCTGTCTGCGTGATGATGTTCAGTCCCTCGACTTCCTCAAGCGAAGAAAAGCCGATGCCCGAAAAACCGAGCGCACCTATGCAGTACGGACCGAGCGCAAGACCTGCCAAAAGGTATGCGGTAACGGCGGGAAGCTTAAAGAGCTTTGTAAGTCTTGACATCATAAGTCCGCCCAAAAGCGCAAACGCAAGGCTGACGAGAAGTTTTGATTCCATAATATCCTCTGTTGTTATAATA
>CAZOMK010000182.1:0-2815 GCA_964580615.1 uncultured Lachnospiraceae bacterium
ATGATAGGGAGCTTGCTCTTGGCAAAAAGCCTGTTATCCTAGCAAGAGACATCTGCTGTGCTTCCCTGCCGACCTTCAAAATGCGGTCTGTATTTTTATCTATCGCAACAACAGAGGGTTCCTTTACGACAATTCCCCTGCCTTTAACATAAACAAGCACCGTCGCCGTGCCGAGATCTATACCTATATCCTTACTGAACATTGTTTCCCTTTCAATGAAAATCTATATAACAACCGTATGCATAATAATCTATATTGATTATACATTAATCAACGCGCCTTTGCAAGTCCATTTTCCGACAAGATGAGTTTAAGTTGATTTTGTTTTCGCGAGAACGCAAACCAAAACCTCGTTTGCTCCGAATTCAAAAAGCCTTGAAGCGCACGCCGAAAGCGTCGCTCCGCTTGTCAGTATATCGTCGATGACTATGTAATTTTTTCCGCACACAGCTTTGCGAGCACGTTTCTTCAGCTTTATGTGCTCCGCCGCGGCAACTCTCGACGACGCAGCCTTTGACTTTTGCGCCTCGCGCGCTGTGTTGACCAAAACGGATTCAAACGGCAAGCCGAGTCGCCTCGCCGTCAGTTTTGCCGTCTTTTTCATGTGATCGCAGCCGTTTTGACGCACGGCGCGACGGCGTCGCGGCGCGTAGGTTACCGTGTAAGAGCTAAGCTCCGTCTTTGACATAAGCTCCGCTTTTTCAAGCCTTGACGCAAGCATATCGGCGCAAAATTTCGCCGTATTCGAGTCCGTCCCCGACTTCAGCTTGAAGATAAGCTTTGATGCCGCACTTTTGCGCTTGGCTTTCTCATACGCGAAGCATGAATATACGCGCTCGATGCCGATAAGTTTCAAAAGCTCCGGTGCACATTCGCACACAGCGAAGCTCTGACCGCATTCGGTACAGCTTTCGCGAACCGACGACACAAAATCCGACTTACATTCGTTGCAAAAGCAGGCTTCATTCATTCCCGACTCAACCGAAAGCACGTTAACGCATGACGCACAGCGCGGCGGAAACAAAAGCGAGCCGAGAAAATGCACGGCATCGGTCAAAGGCTTGTTTTTTCTACGATCTTTCATCAAAATATTCTCCGAGCATAACGGAAAGTCCCGTATATTTGAAATCCTCGCGCGCACATTCAACCATTTTTCGCACAAGCTCCTCTCTGCCGACGATTATCAGCATTTTCGAAGCTCTTGTCACCGCCGTATAAAGCAGATGGCGCGTCAAAAGCTGAGGTGCACAGCCGTAAACGGGTATAATCACGGCGGGATACTCGCTCCCCTGACTCTTGTGTACTGTTACGGCATAGGCATGATCAAGCTCGTCGAGAAACGCGAAATCATAGTAAACGTATCTGTCGTCAAAGTGGATCTTCATCACCTCACGCGCCTCGTCGATCTCATCGATCACACCGATGTCGCCGTTGAAAACGCCGACTCCATCGGGCTTTTCATCGCCCGTAAGCGTGACATATCCGTTCCTGTACCATTCGAGCTTGTAGTTGTTTTTAGTCTGCATCACGCGATCGCCCTCTCGGAAAACAAGCTCGCGCGATTTGCGTTCCTTTTTCCCCTTTTTCGGGGGATTTATCTCTCTTTGAAGCGCTGTGTTGAGCGCTTCGGTACCCGCGGCGCCGCGTCTCGACGGTGAGATGACCTGAATTCCCAACGCAAGCTCCTCTCCGTACGCGGCAGGCAAACGCTTCGAGCAAAGCTCAACGACAGTCGCCGCGATTGATTCGTCGTAGCTTCGCGCCATAAAAAAGAAATCGTTCTTTTTTTCGGTCAATATCGGCATTTCGCCCTCTATTATTCGCGATGCGTTCGTGACAATGAGGCTTTCCTTCGCCTGTCGGAAAATTTCCGTCAGCTCGACTGTTCTGATAACGCCGGCGCTTATCATGTCCCAAAGCACGTTTCCCGCTCCGACAGAGGGAAGCTGATTTGAGTCACCTATCATTATGAGCCGCGCGCCGGGACGTATCGCCTTCAAAAGCGCGTTCATCAGCATGATATCGACCATGGACGATTCGTCTATGATGACGGCGTCCGCTTCAAGTCTGTTTGTTTCGTCGCGGGTGAAGTGCGGATATGCGCTGTCGTTATACTCCATTTCGAGCAGACGGTGTATCGTTTTTGCCTCGCGTCCCGTCGCCTCGCACATTCGCTTGGCCGCTCGTCCCGTTGGCGCGGCAAGCGCGATCTCGCTTATTCCCAGCTTTTCGAAAATACTTATAAGCGCGCGGACTACCGTTGTTTTTCCCGTTCCGGGGCGTCCCGTAAGCACCATAACGCCGCCGACAAGCGCCTCAGTTATCGCACGGCGCTGTTCGGGCGCATAATTTATGCTGTCGCGAAGTTCAAGCATATTGATGAACCGTTCCGCATCCCCGACGGAAAGCGCCGCACAGGAGCGTTCAAGTCGGCACAGAGCCTCCGCAACGCCGCGCTCCGCCTTATAGTATGTGTCAAGGTAACAAGCGTTACAGCTACCATCTCCGAGCTTTATCGGCTTACAGTAAAGCTTTCCGCTCGCGATAAGGCGTTTTATTGCGTTTACGGCGGATTCTTCCGTGACCGATATGAGCTCCGCCGTACCCGAAACAAGCTTCTCAAACGGCAAAAAAACGTGCCCGTTGGTGTTTGCGTTGTAGGTCAGCAGATAGATCGCCGCGCCTTCAACTCGCGCCTCGCTTGACGGATCAACGCCGAGCGCGAGGGCGATCTCGTCCGCTTTGGCAAAGCCGACTCCGTTTATTTCGCCGCACAGACGGTACGGATTCTTCTTTATTATGTCAACAGCCGCAG
>CAZOMK010000183.1:0-2766 GCA_964580615.1 uncultured Lachnospiraceae bacterium
CCTCCCGACTGCTAGAAGAATGCGATGATCGTGACGATCGGATAAACGATACCGGCACGAACGGAGCCTCTCTGCTCATGCTTGAGGTCCCAGAATCCGTCAAACGGATGGAAGATAAGGTGGAAGCCATAGAGGAGCTCTTCCTTGAAGCTCTTCTTGCCGACCTTAAGTGCTGTTGCCTTGTTAACCTTACCTGCGTACTTAAAGAACTTGGAAAGGAGGACGCAAACGACAACAACGATTATCGGGATAGTCCAGATCCACTTAGCGACCCATTCTTTACGAACTTCGCGGAAGGAATCGGAATAGCCGTCTGTGTTATACGCGTACTTGTAGTACTCCATAGAGGTTTCGTAATCAGCTTCGCGATACATAGCATCACCGATACCGATATAAGCGGTGTCGAAGTTACTGTTACGCTGGAGGATAGATGTCCAGTCATCGACTGCAACGTCATAAATTCTGTTGTTCTGATGGCTGAGCGCCTCTATAAGGAGGTTACCGTATGCTGTTCTCTTATAAACGGTGAAGCTGTCCTTCGACTTATCGAGAAGGATGATATCATCGCCGCTGTAAGCGATTGCTTCGATATTATAGATATTTCCGAGCTGTTCGCCTGTGTCACCGAAGATGAAGAGGAGGTTACCGTACTTATCGTACGTATATGTTTTACTTCTCTTTTCGTCGATGATAGACCAAGTACCTTCCGGACCTACGGCAACGTCAATGATCTTGGACGCGCCGGAGATGGAGGACATGGATCCGCCGGAGACCTTTACTTCACCGGACGGGGGCCAGAAGCCGTTACGACCCATAACGTCGTAACCGGTGGAGTTAAGCTTTTTAACGGGAGCATAGTCACCGTCAGTGGAGCGGGAGTTGATTGCGTTCTGCTGTACATCTTCGTCGATAGAGGACGTCGTTACGTAGATAAATCCGTCATCGTCGATGGTGATGTTGTTAAATTCGGAAGAAATGTATTCTTCAGAGGCTTCTCTCTGTTCTTCTGTCTGAATTTCACGCCAAATTCTTTCCCAAATGCCGATGGAGACCTTCTGTGCGCCGATAAATCCGGAGAAGTTTGCCTCGTCGTCCATAACGATGATACCCTGATAGGTTGTCGAAGAAACAACGAAGAGTCTGCCGTACTTATCAACTGCGACTGCTACCGGCTTATAGAGAGAGCCTTCTACGAAGTACGCAGAAACGGGTTTCGGTACGATTTTTACATAGTTACCTTCGCGGTCGAACATAACGATACGATTATTGTTCGTGTCGCAAACGTAGATGTATTCTTCCGTAATGGCAACGCCGGAGGGATCTGCGAAGCTGTCCCACACGCCGTGCTCATTGAGGAAGGATGAGATTTCGAACTTCAGCTTGTAGTAACGGTCTGTTACGATGACACGCTGATTCTTTGCGTCTACGATATAGACATTGCCCTCATCATCGACTTCAAGGTCTCTCGGCTCGTCGATCGGAATATCAAGACCGATGTACTTAGAGTCTACGATTCTGTCCGGCACGTAAGCGTCGGGAGATTTAAGTGCAAAGCCTTCGTAGGAATAGGTGTAAGTCGTATATGCTGCCGCACTTACCGATGTGGCAAGCATAACTGCCGTTATCACGATCAGAAGCAAGGAAAAAAGTTTTCTTTTCATATTGGGCTTTCCTCCTTAGTCCTTCATTCCGCTCGAGCCCATCGTTTCGATGATGTTACTCTGGGAAATAACGAAAACGATAATCGGTACCATCATCATGATGACGGTAGAAGCCGCAGCCGCACCTGCACGGGCGATACCGCCGGCGGTGATCTGCGAAATTGCGTAGTTAAGAGTTTTGAGCTGTTCGGAGTAAATGTAGATGGAGGAACCCGAATTCCAGAGGCCCTGGAAGGAGTAAATGATCAGCGTAAGCCAAGCGGGCTTAACCATCGGCATTGCGATTACCCAGAATGCATAGAACTCGGATGCACCGTCAAGACGTGCACTTTCAAGGACTGCATCGGATACGTTTGTCTCCATGAACTGCTTCATGAGGTAAAGACCGAGCGTTGTTGAGAACGCGGGGACGATAACCGCAAGATAAGTATCAACCCATCCGAGGATTGACATTGTGATGAACGTTGCGATACCGGTAACGGTGGACGTAAACATAAGGGATTTAACAACGAGGTTAAAGAGGAAGTCACGTCCTGGGTACTTCAGCTTTGCGAGCGAGTAAGCTGCGAGCGAAGCGAACAGAAGGTTACCGAATGTACCTACGATCGAGATGAAAACGGTGTTAAATATGTATCTCGAAAACGGAACCCAAGAGTCGGACATCAAAGAGAAGAGATCCGTGAAGTTCTTAAGTGTAGGAGAGATAACATAGAAGCGAGGCGGGAACATCCAAAGCTCGTCAAGCGGCTTGAGTGCCTGAAGGATGACGTAGAGCATGGGAAGGAACATAAACACGCCCATGATTGTAAGGAATACTGTGATTCCGAGGTCGCCTCCCACCGAACGGTTGAGGACAACTTTATGGTTTCTTGTTCTTAATTTTCTAGCCATCTTATTGTCCTACCTTTGAGAGAAGTTTCTGGACGAGCATATTAGCTCCGACCATCATTGCGAAGAGCAGAACGGCGATTGCGGAAGCATAACCTGTTTCCCAACGAGTTCCGCCGTAGTCATCAAGGTGATGCGTGATTGTCCAGCAGCAGTAATCGACGGAGGGGAAGCCGGCGAGAGCGGTAACGATACCGCCGAAGCCGAACGAGCCTGT
>CAZOMK010000184.1:0-2758 GCA_964580615.1 uncultured Lachnospiraceae bacterium
TGAGCAATCTTCCCATTTATGTTGATTTCAAGAATTGGCACGAAACTACCGTTTTCAACGATGAAGAAATGCTAAACAAAATTGAAGATAAGGCAAATAAATGCAGTTGTAAATGCGTTATTATAGTCAACATTGTTTCAGAAAAAGAATGGAAAACACACCGTATAGAACGAAATGGTTTGACGATTGTTGAAATTCCGTCCTTGCTAACAGGCAACGCTTCTCTTAACCATAACAAAGAGGCTTGGAATGAGATAAGAAGGTGTATAAATGAATGTTCCGATTAAAACGAATCAACTAACTTATACGTTTGATAAAGAATTGTTTTCAAAAAAATATGATATATTTTGTATTCGCACAGCAGAGAAGTATTTTAAAAGCGGAGCATATATTATTGATGCACCGCTTCTGAGCAATAATGTTTGTTCTGTACTTTTTAAGTCCGGAAAAGAGTTTTTTGTACTAATGAGAAGAAACGATTCAAACATATCATTGTTAAAGGATGCAATATTAAAAGAAGACGGTGCTGACCGTATTACTATTTCACATATTGCGGCAGACACTTTAAAGGATGATATTGTATTTCAACTTATGCTTAACAGCTTGGGGAATTATGAAAGTCCATTACTTAAATTTAACAACCTAACCGGACATCTATATTGTTTTCATCCGAATTGGTTGATTAGAGGAAGAAAAAGCGAATCAGATGTTATTTTCAAAGTTCCGTGCTTGGAGCTGAGATTATCCCCTGAATTTCGCTTGAATATGGAAGTACATACATTCACCTCGGAACTGTTGCGTAATAAAATAGAATTCAAAAAGAAAAAGTTTGAAGAATATCCCAAGTATATTTTTTCGGCACATAACACGTTGCGCAGAAGATTAAAGGACGATACGGGATATAGTTTCATTATGCGACAAACTAAAAACACAAAGACTGAAATTGCTTTTTTAGACATTCAGAATATAGACCGTTTCAATCAAAGCAAGATGGGAATTCTTACAACTGTTTTAGAAAACTTTAATGATAGGTTTTCCGATATTGCTCACCTTGAATTTGCGAGTATTACAGACTATAACGCATTGGATTATACTCGCTCGGTTGCAAACGAAAACAGACAGGCAATTTTAGACCTTTTAAGTGTTAAACCAATAAAAATAGTTGATTGTATTGACGATGAATACTCAAAAATCTTTTGTAAAGAAATATGTGGCTTGCTTTTCTCAAAATACGGTATAAAAGCAAGTTGCGGCAAAAGAATTGCAAAGGATCATTTAAACATTAGAGTAATACATAATGCTGCTTTTTATGCAGATGGCGAAGATCCACATCGTATATTTGATGAAGTTGCGGTACAGCATATTACCTTTGAAGATTTTTCTGAATGCAGTGAATTTGCGATTTCGACAGTTATACACGAAATGCTAATCAAAGACGATCTTGTTAAGCAAAGAATATCTCTTTTTGATTGGAGCAAATTGGGTTTGGAAGAGGATATTGATTTTGGTATTGAAGTGACAGACGAACAAAATACAAAATATATTTTTATGACGATTCATCCTAACGGAACTTTTAATATTTCCGAACAAACCCTTAATTTATTTGAAGCTAACAAATATAATCAATGTGTCGAAATTTTTGAAAATGCAAAAATAAATTCTGAGAAAGTACACGGTATTATCAGAGATGCTTTAGGTAATATAAATATTATTAAAGATACGGGATGGTTCACCATTCCTGAAATACATAGCATTAAATCCGAACTCGCTAACGGAAACACGAAATTACGTGGCAAAGAAAAACGTGATGAATTGCTTTCATCGTGTTTAGATATCAAGATGTTTAACGATGGTGTTTCCGAGTATTATTTTGTTGGCACAATAGGAAACGGAATGCGATGGTTAATCAATAGAGCTGCAAATATAAGAATGATTGAGCCGTTCGAAGATTCGAGTTTGATGTTTGAAAAATTATTACCGCTGATGAATGTCACGTTTGTTCATAATGGGCAGTTGACAATTATACCGTTCCCATTTAAGTATTTGAGGGAATATATAAAAAGTATAGTTTCCCCAAGTATTTGAAAAAATTTCAAAACCCGTCGTAAAAATCTTGATTTGCGACGGGTTTTATGATATAATATAATCATTTCGTAGAGGGACTACAACTAAATATATTATGTAAAATCACAAAGTTATTGAAGAAGCGACGACTAAAGGTCGGATAAGGTCTGCGATATACTAAGCGAAAATATCGCCGCTTTCCTCGTAGCATTTCAGTATCGTTGGCAGAGGAACAAGCGAATAACGGTCTCGACTTTGAATTTCAAAGCCGGTTACATCTGAATGTGATTACCACTTTCCCTTTGACGGGAGAATTCTGCCCTTTTAAGGCCGGTACATACCATTTGGATGTACCGGCTTTTTTGTTGCCCAAAAGTCGGTTACAACTGAATGACCGTCTGAATGGGATATGACTTTGCAATGATATGAGCGAAGCGACGCTGCGGTGAGAGTCCGGGGCGTTATAGTGAAAGCTATAACTTTAGGTATATAAAAACGACATTCAGGGAGAACGGCAAAAAGAAGCACTATGCCTGTCCACAGGTATAGCGAGCATCGGATTTTGACACCAAAATCCCATCCACACCCTAAAGGGATGTGGACTATACTCAGGGGATACCCCTGAATACCCCTAATAAGAAGGAGATGATTTTATGAAAAACAAGGATTCTGTTCGTATTTCCGTGCGGTTATC
>CAZOMK010000185.1:0-2756 GCA_964580615.1 uncultured Lachnospiraceae bacterium
GAAGAACGCCATTTCCGATTACATCCGTCACAAGGATGCGGATCTTCACGGCAAAATGGTTTCTCAGGGAACAACGCCGCGTAATCTTACAGACCTGATCGGTTCGCTTTGTGACCTTACCTCCGGCTCCGGCGATAAGGGAACGCCTATCATCTGGGTTCAGGGATATTTCGACAATTACACAATGTAACAAATCAAATAGGGAACGCTTTAACGTTCCCTATTTCGATATTTATGAAAAGGAGAAACGTGATGAACGAGGAAAGAATCGGCGCACTGAAAATGGCGGATATGTTCAGATCCGACAGAGAGGAAAGTATAAAATATCTTTTCGATGATGCTTACGACGATTTGAAGGCGGCGTATCCGATCGAATCGACGGCGGGAGAGGGCGACGATTTTGAGCGTGCAGTCCGACTTCTGAAGTGGCTTTCCGCAAACACAAAGCACAAGGGTAATTACGATAATCACATTGCCCCTCATGCAAAGCCGCTGCTCGATTATTCTTTCGGCAACGATGAAAACGGTATAAACTGTGCCGCGCTGTCGGCTGCGCTTACAGAGATCCTGCTTTCGGTAGGCATAAAGGCGAGATGCGTTTTTATGATGCCGCTCTCCCCGTATGACTCCGACAATCACGTTGTTGTCGAGGCGTACAGCGAAAAGCTCGGTAAATGGTATATGCTCGACCCCACATACGGTCTTTATGCGTCATATAACGGCGTTCCGCAAAGCATTATGGAGATCAGAGCTCTTTTGGCGGACGGTGAAAAGCCCGAATTTAACAGTGACGCGCACTATAACGGCGAAAAATACGACGTTGAATATACTTACGATTATTATGCGAAAAATATGTATTGGTTTTTTGTTAATGATATTCAAGGTTATTCGCGTGACGATGCCGTGGTATTGGCAATTGCGCCCGTCGGCTTTGATGCAAAAAAATTCCGCCTTGCAAACATTGATTATCGCATAAAGCTGTACGGCACAAACGAGTTTATCGAAAATTGGCGCGAAGATGAAGAACGATCCGCATATATATACGTGAGTGATGATATTTTGAAATAAAAAAAGAGCCGAAAGGCTCTTTTTTGTTTCAAACGGATTATTTGGACAGTCTGTTTGCCATATCGTAAACGTTTTGCAGATAGTAACGCTTTTCCATGCAGAGATTATGCATTTCGTTGATATCGGCGAGAGAATAACGCTTGAGATCGGTGTCCTTGAGCTTGCCCTTGTACATCTGATCAAGGCGAAGCGCATAGGTGATATCCATGGGCTCGATCGTGCCGTTGCGTTCGCACATAACGAGGTTGGAGTCTCCGTTGAGCAGACATTCGACAGCCTTGTCGCCCATGCGAGTTGCGAGCATTCTGTCTCGAAGTGTGGGCGAGCCGCCGCGGATAACGTGACCGAGACGCGAGAATCTTGTCTCAACGCCTGTTTCAAGCGGGATTATCTTCGAAAGATGCTCCGCGTATTCACCGAGTCCTTCGGCAACGACGACGATGTAGTGACGCTTGCCGTCCTCGCGACCCTTAACGATCTTTTCGATGAGCTCCGTTTCGTTGAAGGGAATCTCCTTGATCGCGATTCCGATCGCACCGACGGAAATACCGACTTCAAGCGCGATGTAGCCGGCGTCGCGTCCCATAACCTCAACGACATTCGCACGTGCGTGAGATTCGCAGGTGTCGCGCAGACGGTCGATCATGGAAAGGCAGGTGTTTGCCGCTGTGTCAAAGCCGATCGTGTAATCAGTGGAGGTGATATCGTTGTCGATAGTTGCGGGAATGCCGACTGTGGGAATGCCCTGCGCGGTGAGATCAACGCCGCCGCGGAAGGTTCCGTCGCCGCCGATGACGATAACGCCGTCGATGTTGTTCTCGCGGCAGGTCTTGGCGGCAGTCTGCTGACCCTCAAGTGAACGGAAGCGATGGCATCTGTCCGAATAAAGAACAGTGCCTCCGTGGTTAAGTATACCGGAAACGTCACGGTAAGAGAATTTCTTCATTTCGTTGTCAATGAGACCGCGGTAGCCCTTGTAAATGCCGACCACCTCAACCCCGCGCTCGATCGCGGAACGTGTGACAGCTCTGACTGCGGCGTTCATGCCGGGGGCATCTCCTCCGGACGTAAGTACGCCTATGCGTTTGAATTCAGACATAATTATTCTCCATTCTTTGAATTTTTACGATATAGGTGAGTTATTTATAGAATTGAATAGTCTTGCTTATGAGCTTAAGCGTGGCTTCGGCGCTTGCGTATCTGATCGCGTCGCGGCCCATGCTTTCCGAAAAGGAGAGACGTATCGCTTCGCTGTGACGGTCGGAAGCGACTGCGATGCAGACTGTTCCGACGGGCTTTTCGGGAGTGCCGCCTGCCGGGCCTGCGATGCCGGTTGTTGCGACAGCTATGTCAACGGAACACACGCGCTTTGCTCCGTCCGCCATTTCCGCCGCTGTTTCCGTTGAGACGGCGCCGAATTTTTCGATCGTTTCGGGGTTAACTCCGAGTATGGAGGCTTTTGCTCTGTCGGAATATGAGGCTATTCCGCACTCAAAAACGGCTGACGAGCCCGAAACGTCTGTTATGAGCTTTGCGACAAGTCCGCCTGTGCATGATTCGGCTGTTGCGACTGTAAGATGCATATTCGAAAGCGCCGCAACTGCGGTATAGGCGGCGTCGTGCGCCGAGGCGTGGATAGAGGAATTGCTCATGGTGTTTATCCTTTCTGATTTTATTTTGTTATGAAG
>CAZOMK010000186.1:0-2751 GCA_964580615.1 uncultured Lachnospiraceae bacterium
CTGAACACCGTGACGAAGCATATCGTCCGCCATCACAAATGCATTGATGAGAGTGATTCTTGCGTCGGAAACCTGAGCGAGTCTTTCGGTCGGGATAACGACGAGCGAATCAACATACTGGCTGAGATTTTCGATTCCGGCTTCAGCCTGAGCCATTCTGCGTTTGCCCTCAAAAGCAAACGGCTTTGTTACGATACCGACGGTGAGTATGCCCATTTCCTTAGCCGCGCGAGCAACAACGGGAGCAGCTCCCGTACCTGTGCCGCCGCCCATACCGGACGTGATGAACACCATGTCCGCGCCGTTGATGGCATTCTTGATCTCCTCAAGATTTTCCTCAGCCGCACGTGCGCCAACCTCAGGATTGGCACCGGCGCCGTGGCCCTTTGTGATCTTTTCGCCTATCGGGATCTTATTTGTTGCGCTTGAATGAACAAGTGCCTGCTTATCTGTATTAACGCAGATGAATTCAACACCTCTGATGTGCGAGGTGATCATTCTGTTAACGGCGTTTCCACCGCCGCCGCCGACGCCTACTACTTTTATATTTACGCCGCTTTCAAAGTTATCGTCAAGTTCAAAAGCCATTTTCTGTTCCTTTCCGCAGCCGATATAAGCATCGGATGCATCGTATCGTTTATTTTTTACGTTTGGCTAACAAAGGCGTATGCCTAATTTATTTTCCTTTATCAATAATATAATATATGATTTTTTCTTGTTTTGCAATAGTTTTTTGTATTTTTCTTTGATATTTCTATGTTTTTCAGCCTTTTTTTGCTTTTTTTCACGTCCAAGCGCACGTTATACGTTTGTATAACAGGCGCTTATATTTACTCAAACGTTATGCTGTTGTCTATAATGACGCTCGGACTGCCGGTGTTTTCAAGATATATCGTACCCTTGTTTCCGCCCGCAAAGATCTCGTTTTTCATTATCTCAAACGCGATCGTAAGCTTCAGCTCGATATCGTTTATATCGCCTATCATGAGCTTGTATCTGTCCTCGTAGCCGATCCAAATACCGAATCTGTCCGAGATGTCAAGCACCGTTGTGCCGCTTCGCATCGCCTCCGAGCAGACCGCTGTCGCCGCTGCGGAAGCGACGTTGAACATATCCGTTTTGAACTCGATGCACTCGCCCTCGACAGCATTTTTCACCTCCGGCAAAACGAGCCTGATAAAGTCCGCCTCAGGCTTGACGTCACTTATTTCAAGCACCCTCAACCCCTCCGACAAAAGCACATATTCACCGTATATCTCCGCCGCAAATTCTGCCGTGTCCTCCACCACCGTGATCACGACGCGATTCGGAATGACGCGCTGCACATCGACAGCTTCTATGTAGGGGAATTTTTTCACAAGCCGCTCCGCAAACTCATCAAGATCAACGGGAAGATCGTAAAGCTTATCGCCCGCATTGATCCCGCAAGCCGAGAAAATCTGCTCCGACGTATAACGAGCATTTCCCGAAACCTCAACAAAATCGACAACAAACACGTATGCGTACAAAACATAAAGCGTCAAAAGCAGCACGAACGACGCCGTAACGAGAAAGGTCAAAAGTTTCCAACGCGCCTTAAAATACACGCGCGAGCTGTGCTTTGCCGCAACCGCAACGTTTTTGGCAAATGTAGTTTCATCCGATTTACGGCTGATACTGCTTTTTGCGACCTCAAGCAGCTCCGCATCGAGCTTTTTTCTCTCATCCGCGTTTTTTTTGTTGTAACCCGACTGACGTCTAAGTCGCCGCATCAGCCTTTTTTCTTCCTTAGTCAACGACTTGCGCGTCTGTCGGACTTCTTCTTTATTATCTGTCATTTTCAACTCAGTTAACAAAAAGCGGAGCTATACCAGCTTTTTGATCTCCTCAATGATGCGCCTGTTTGCATCCGCCACGGCAAATTCACCCGCGCGGCGTCCCATTTCACGTCTTCCCTCATCGTCCGAAAGAAGCGCCGACGTAACCTCAGTCAGTCGCTTGCCGCCGTCGAGATCCTTTTCCTCGATTATGACCGCCGCGCCCTTTTCCTCAAGTACGCGCGCATTTTTATACTGATGATTCTCCGTAACGTTGGGCGACGGAATAAACACAGTCGGCTTTTGCATCATCGCAACCTCCGAGATAGTCATCGCCCCCGCACGGCAGATCAGCAGGTCAGCAGCCGCCATTTGAGCCGGCATATCGTAAATATATTCCAAAAGCTTTATGTTGGGCGCATCTTCAAGACCGTAATCCTTGAACATCTTCGTCGCATCCGCAAGCTCGATCGAGCCGACGGCGTGCACATGAAGCACCTCCGGATGCTGCTTCGTATAGTCACGCATCATCGCAAGTACCGCTTCGTTGACGTACTGCGCGCCGAGACTGCCGCCGTAAGAAAGGATCATCTTTTCGTATCCGTCCGCACCGATCGCCTTTTTCGCCGCTCCGATGTCAGACGGCGGCGTGAAGCCGTTGCGAAGCGGATTGCCGACAGTAACAAGCTTTTCCTTCGGGCATTTCAGATATTCCGCACTTTTTTCGAAATTAAGCAAAATTTTATCAACAGATCCCGCAAGCATACGAACGGCAACTCCGGGATACGCGTTTGCTTCGTGAAGCATACACGGCACGCCCATCATAGACGCCGCCTTGCATACGGGCCACGAAACATAACCGCCCGTACCGCGCCAAGACTATCATCCGCGAATTTATGCCCGGGATAGTGTTAGGTACGGGCGGCTATGTTTCGTGGCCCGGATGCCAGGCGGC
>CAZOMK010000187.1:0-2695 GCA_964580615.1 uncultured Lachnospiraceae bacterium
TCTTGAAGCGCTGTACACGGGATCGACCGTGTACAGCGCTTCAAGATCATCGCAAGTCCCGTTTGCAGGAATTTCACAAGCGAGATCAAAAGCTACACTTGGGAGGTTGATCGCGGCGGCGAAGCCGTCAACCGTCCTGTCGGGGGCAACGATCATCTCATGGACGCGATGCGGTACGCCGTCACCGAGGTGGCATCCGGATCAAGATTCAGCTTTTGACGCTGTGAAAAATTTATTATATATGCCGAACGGCAAGGTGGTCAAAAAATGAAAACTAACATCAACAAATTTTACGCCGATATGCTTGAATCGGAGATCTCGCATTTTCGTATGTCTCCATCAAGGCTTGAGGCGTGTGACGCCAAGCGCTATTATCGCGGCAATCACGATGTTTTGCATCGCTGTAAGACTGCGATAGGCAAAAACGGCGAAACGATACGCCTTGATCTGCCATGTGCGAGGATAGTAAACAATCAATACGGTCGCATTGTCGATCAAAAGGTCAACTACTCGCTCGGTCGTGCTTTGACCGTTGACACCGAGGACAAGCGTTTTGCCGATATTTTGAAGGAGCACTTCGGCAAGCGCGGTCAAACCTTATGGCGTCGCGCCGCGACGGAGGCGATAAACTGCGGAGTTGCGTGGCTTCATCCTTACATTGACGAAAAGGGCGAGCTAAAGCTTCGTTTGTTTGATTCCTCGATGTGTCTGCCCTTTTGGAGCGATGCGGAGCACACGAAGCTTGATGCGCTCGTTCGAATTTGTCCTACCGAGACGTATGTAAACAAAAAATCGGAGCGCAGCGAACGAATTTTTGTTTACACAAAGGACGGGATCGAGGAATTTTCATGCGATCGCGGTCGCTTGCATCTCGTTGACAGGCAGGCATATCACTTCCGCGATGCAAGCGGAGGCTGCTTCAAATGGGACAGGATCCCGATAATTCCCGTCAAGTACAACATTGACGGCATTCCGATGATACGCCGTGCAAAGAGCTTGCAAGACGCATTGAACGAGCTTCAATCGTCATTCTGCGACAGCATGGCGGAGAACTGTCGAAACACTGTTTTGGTTCTCAAGAACTTTGACGGTGAGGATCTCGGTGAATTCCGTCACAATCTTGCGACTTACGGTGCGGTGAAGGTTCGTTCCGATTCAAACGGCGACGGCGGAGTTGAGTCATTGAAGGTTGAGGTCAACTCAGAGAACTACGAGGCTTTGACAAGTCAGCTTACGGAGGCGCTCATTGAGTGCTGTCGCGGCTTTGACTCGCACGACGCGCGTCTTTCCGGCAATCCGAACAGGATGAACGTGCTTTCGATCTATTCGGACATTGATCTTGACGCCAACGGCTTTGAAAACGAGCTCGGCTTTGCCTTTGACGAATGGATCGGCTTCATTCGTTCGTATCTTTTTTACACAGGTCAGGGGGATTTCAGGCGTGTCAGGGCGGACATTATCGTCAATCGCGATCTTCTCGTGAACGAATCGAATGTTATTGATTCGCTTTCCGCGTCTGCGGGAATTCTCTCGCCGCGCACGCTTATTGCGGCGCATCCGATGGTGGATGACGTTGAAAAAGAGCTTGAACGTCTCGGAATTCCATCCGAATACAAGCATTCATAAGGAGGAGAAATGGACAAAAATTTTCTTTTGAGCATCGGCATTGACGAAAAGCAAGCCGACGCTGTTTTGGAGTCGATCAGATGTGAATTTGACGAATTCAGATCAACGCTTGAGCGCGAGGGGCTTTCGGACAAATATTCGCGTGCCGTGAACGGTGCGCTGACGCTTGCGGGAGCGAAAAATGTAACTGCGGCGCGTTCCGTGCTCGATTTTGATTGGGACGGCAACGACTTTGAAGCCGAGCCGAGCGGTCTTTCCGATGCGGTATCGTCACTGAAAGCATCCATGCCGTATCTTTTTTCACAAGACACGGACTGCGTCGGCGGTTACAGCTTTGCGGGGATCTCCCCCGTTGAGGAGGCGGACGGCGACATTGCGCCGGAGGAGCTTTCGTACAGCGAATATATGAGACTTTACAGAGGTCGATAAAAAATAATTATATAACGAGGTTTTAACATGAAAAGACAGTTTGATTCTAAAATTTTCGATTCCGAAGCGTTCGGTGATTACGTCGGACGCGTTCCCACTGTGAAGAAAAGCGAGCTTATCGCACGTCACGTTTTCGTCGGCAACAGCGAGATACGTTCGCTTTTCAGCGGCTCCGGCAATGCTGCTTACGCGAGAATTCCGCTTTTCGGCGCTATTTCCGGTGACGCACAGAACTACGACGGTGTCAGCGACATCATGCCGCAGGAGACGGCGTGCTACGAATTCGGCGCTGTTGTTGTCGGCAGAGCGAACGCTTGGAGCGAGCGCGACTTCGCTTCCGATCTTGCCGGCGTAGACTACATGGACAATGTTGCTCATCAGGTTGCGGAATATTGGGAGGAAGCTGATGAGGCGACCCTCATCTCCGTGCTTACCGGTATTTTCAACGCGGGAAGCTCCACCGATTCCGCGCTTTACGCGGCAAAAAATTCCTTCATCAGCACTCACACCTATGACATAAGCAAGCAGGACGGTGACGCCTCCAAGGTCGGTGCCGTTTCGCTCAACGCCGCAATTCAGCGTGCCTGCGGCTCTGCCAAGGGCAAGTTCCGTGCCGTCATTCTGCACTCCGCAGTTGCTG
>CAZOMK010000188.1:0-2684 GCA_964580615.1 uncultured Lachnospiraceae bacterium
TTTGTTGGAAAACGCTATAAGGAGTGGCGGGAAATGCTGGCAAATGCCCGGGGCAATCTGCTTTCTCCGGCAGAAATCAAAGGCCTTCTGGGGGAAATGTATTTCCTGAAGGATTACCTCTGCGCCCAATATGGTGCGGAAAAGGCAGCCCTGTCCTGGACTGGTCCCAAGCGTTTACCACAGGACTACATAATTGATGATACTTGGTATGAGGTCAAGACCGTGTCGAGCAGCAGAACTGAGGTCAGCATATCATCAATCGAACAGCTGGATTGTGTAAAACCGGGAGAACTGGTGGTTATCAGGGCAGATAAAACCAGTGTGACCAATACCGATGCAGTCAACCTGAACGCACTGTATAAAGAACTTCTGGCCATGTTTCTTGATGACGATTCCAGGGAACAGTTCTCCACAATGCTGCTGCGCTATGGATATTATCCCCGGCCTGAATACGAGGGTGAGGAATACACCTTTGAGATTAAGGCAATGGCCAGATATGCGGTGTCTACAGATTTTCCGTGTATCCGTCGAACCAATCTGCCCGAAAGCATAACTGAAGCTAAATATTCCCTGGCACTTGCCGCCATCGATTCTTACAGGAAGGAGTGATTCCGTGGATATCAAGGAATTCAGAAATGGAATACTGGATGAGGTGCATTTCAACGCCTCAATCAACGGAACATCTCCCCGGGAAGAATTTCTGGCAATGTATTCCGGTGCCCTGGTCGAAGCGGAAGAATTTGAGGATTTCGAACAGCTGGCTTACGAGGGCGTTGGTTCCCGCAACAGAAGAATCCTGATTGACGGTTACTACTATAGTGAACTGGAAAACTGCCTTATTATTGTGGCTTGTCCTTTTTCTGATGGCATTGAAATCCAATCTCTTACCGCCACCGATGCAGAAGTTCACTTCAACCGTGCAAGAGCCTTCGTGGAAGAATCGAAATCCGGTTTTATTCAGAAATATGCAGAAGAAAGTTCTCCAGGATATGGTCTGGCAATTGATGTACAGAAGCGCTATGCCAATGTTACGAAGTATAAATTCTATCTTCTGACCGATATGGCAATGAGCAGCCGTATCCGTGAGATTCCCAGCACCAAGATTGGCGATGCTGTGGCGGAATACCACATTTGGGATATTGCGCGTTTACAGAGCCTGTATGCATCCAAGACCGGTAAAGAGGATATTGTAATTGATCTGAAAGAGTTCTCTCCCAATGGCATTCCCTGCCTGCAGGCTGGCTCCAACGAGGAATACACAGCATATCTTTGTAATATTCCTGGCTCCATATTGGCTTATTTGTATAACACATACGGAGGCCGCTTGCTGGAAGGCAATGTGCGATCCTTCCTGTCTGCAAAAGGTAAAATTAACAAGGGTATCCGTAATACCATTCTGAACGAACCCAGTATGTTTTTTGCCTATAACAACGGTATTGCGGCTACTGCTTATGCGGTGGAAGTGGAATCCGGAGATGGCTGTACATATATCACAAAGATTACATCGCTCCAGATTGTCAACGGTGGTCAGACAACGGCATCCTTGGCTGCAGCTATTATCAATGATAAGGAGCGCGCCAACGGACTGCGGGATATTTATGTCCCCATGAAGTTGTCCGTGGTTACTCCGGAAAAAGCGATGGTTCTGATCCCCAATATTGCAAAGTACGCCAACAAGCAGAATAAGGTCAGCGACGCAGACTTCTTCTCCAATCATGCCTTCCATGTCAGAATGGAAGACTTCTCCCGGAGAGTGCTTGCTCCCGCAGTCATGGGGAATCAGTATGGTACTTATTGGTATTACGAACGTACCCGTGGACAGTATAAGCAGGAGCAGAGCCGCATGACCAAGGCTGAAAAGGACAAGTTCCTTATTCAGCATCCCAAGGCCCAGATGTTCACAAAGACCGATCTGGCCAAACTCTATAACATTTATCGCCAACTGCCGCATCAGGTCAGCACCGGTGCCCAGAAAAACTTTATTCAGTTTGCGGAATGGGCCAGTGCAGCGTGGGATAAAGACGAGACGGTCTTTAACGAAAGATTTTTCCGTTTGGTTGTCTGCCTGAATATCCTGTATAAAAAGGTTGACTATATCGTAAAACACGCATCCTGGTATGAAATGGGCTATAAGGCACAGGTTGTTACCTATACACTGGCATATCTGTTCTATCAGATCGGCAAGGAGTGCCCGGATCGTGCATTTGATTTCAGGACAGTCTGGAATCAACAGGGAGTATCTCACGCTACCGAAATGGAACTGGAGAAGATTGCGGAAGCAATGTACTACCACCTGGTATCTCCGGACAGAGAGGTGCAGAACGTAACCGAGTGGGCCAAGCGTGAGGCGTGCTGGAAAAAAGCAAAAGCTATCTCGATTCCGCTCAGTTCCAAGTTCAAAAAGGAACTGGTAAGCACATCTGAAGAGGCGGAGGCGAAGAAAAATGCCCGGAACGAGCAAAAACAAGAAAACAGTGCATCTGCAATGATCCAGGTTGCGGAATACGGAATAGACAACTGGAAAGCGCTGCTTGCGTGGGGCATCCAGAACCGGATTTTCAATCCCCAGGAGATTTCTTTCCTGAAAGCGGCCATCGCAATGGAAACTGGCAAGTTCCCGAGCGAAAAACAGTGTGGACGTATTCTTCAGGTTCTTGTAAAGGCACGAGAAGAAAGCTGGCCAC
>CAZOMK010000189.1:0-2597 GCA_964580615.1 uncultured Lachnospiraceae bacterium
CTCGAGTGCAGCCGCAAGGACTACGAGATCAGCGTCGATATGAAGCTGCTTATCCATGATAAGGTCGGAAGCCTGGACTCTGAGAGTACCGTCCGACATCGGGGAAACCTTACCTACCATGCCCTTGATGTAATGAACGCCGTATTCCTCTGTTGCGCGGCGATAGAACTCATCGAAGTTCTTACCGGGAGTACGCACGTCGATATAGAACACGTAAACCTCTGTATCCGGATATTTTTCACGTGTAAGCATTGCGTGCTTTGCTGTATACATACAGCAGATCTTGGAGCAGTAGGATTTTCCCTTTTCGGGTGTGCATCTTGAGCCTACGCACTGAATGAACACGATTGTATGAGGATGCTTGCCGTCTGAAGGACGGAGGAGCTTGCCGGACGTGGGACCTGCGGCGTTTGTAAGACGTTCGAACTCAAGAGATGTAATAACGTCCTTTGACTGAGAGTAGGCATATTCGTCGTACTTATCTACATTGATCGGGTTGAAGCCGGTAGCAACAACGATAGCGCCGTAGCTACGTTCAACGATCTCGTCCTGCTGCTTATAGTCGATGGCGCCCGCAGTACAGACCTTGGAGCAGATACCGCACTTACCTGTTTTCATCATTGTGCAGTAATTTGCGTCAATGGTAGCAACCTTCGGAACAGCCTGTGCGAAGGGGATATAGATCGCTCTGCGATTATCCATACCGAGGTTAAACTCGTTCGGAACCTTCTTCTGCGGACATTTTTCCGTGCACAGACCGCAGCCGGTACACTTGTTGGGATCTACGAAACGTGCTTTTTTCTTAATTTTAACATTAAAGTTGCCGACAAAGCCGGAAACAGACTCAACCTCGCTGTACGAATAGATGTTGATGAGCTCGTTCTGAGCGCATTCAACCATCTTAGGTGTCAAAATACAAGCGGCACAGTCAAGTGTCGGGAAGGTTTTGTCGAGCTGAGTCATTTTACCGCCGATCGTGGGCTGTTTTTCAACGATATCGACCTCGTAGCCGGCGTCTGCGATATCAAGCGCAGTCTGAATACCTGCGATACCGCCGCCGATAACGAGCGCGCGCTTAACAACAGGCGATTCTCCCGCTGTCAGGGGTGCGTTAAGGAGCACCTTAGCGATAGCGGCACGTCCGAGAACGACAGCCTTTTCGGTAGCCTCCTCGATATCCTTATGTATCCAAGAGCACTGCTCGCGGATATTTGCAATCTCGACCATATACGGGTTAAGACCTGCCGAAGCCGCCGCCTTACGGAAGGTATTTTCGTGCATTCTCGGAGAGCAGGAGCAAACAACAACGCCCGTGAGCTTAAGATCGCGGATAGCGTTTTTGATAAGGCTCTGACCCGATTCCGAGCACATATAGGTATAATCTACGGAATAAACGACGGAGGGTTCACGTCCGAGAGTTTCCGCAACTCTTTTAACATCGACACTGCCGGCAATATTGGTACCGCAGTGACATACAAATACACCGATTCTCTGCATTTTCGCTTATTCCTCCTTATTTTGTGTATTTTCTCATAGCCGTCATAATTGCCTGACCGGGAAGCTCATCATCCAAAAGCGCGGGTATGTCGTCTGCTTTAAGGTGATTGTTTCCCTGCTGACGTACTGCCTCAAGGCGGATCGCCTCAATTACCTTAGCGGGTTCAACTCCGCGAGGACATCTTTCGACGCAGGCGAAGCAAGTCAAGCACTTATAGATCGACTCGGATTTCATAAGCTTTTCGATTTCTCCGCATTCGACCATATACACGAATTCGTGAGGATGGTATTCCATCTCGTCGTATGACGGGCAGGTTCCGGAGCATTTTCCGCAGCGCATACATTTCTGCACAGCCGAGCCGCTCATACGGAGGATCTGTTCTTTCATTTTGTTTTCCATGTTAAACGCTCCTTATTCGTTAATAAGACCGAGTGCTTCTGCCAAAACTTCCGTAAAGTATTTGACGGGGATCGGGTCATTTGCGTTTTTAGTAAGATTATAGAGGCAAAGCGGGCACGCCGTGATCATAAAATCGGCGCCCATATCCTTTGCGGACTCAACAACGGCAGTGCTTCTCTTTTGTGCCGCGGACTTATCCTCAAGAGTTATATAACCGCCGCAGCATTCGTTACGCATAGAGTAGATAACGGGCTCGCCGCCGAGCGCGCGGATAAGATCCTCCATAATTTTCGGATTTTCGGGGGAATCAAACTTCAAAACTCCAGACGGGCGCAGAAGCAGGCAACCGTAATAAGCGGCGATTTTCTTACCGGCAAACGGCTTTACAACCTTTTCGGCAAGCTTATCAAAGCCTATTTCATCGCGAAGCAGCTCAAGATAATGAAGCACCTTTGCCTCGCCGTGATATTCAAAGTCCGGCTTCAGATAATTGTTTACGCGCATATCAAAGTCGGGATTTACGGCAAATTCATTATTGGTCTGCTTAAGCACATTGTAGCACGCGGAGCATACGGTAAGAACTCTGCCGCCGTTGTCGCGTCCGTTCGCAAGAGCGCGAACAGACGCAAGCTTTGTTGCGATTTCGTCCTTAGCGGATGTATAAGCGCCGCCGCAGCACTGCCAATTTTCGATCTCGCAG
>CAZOMK010000190.1:0-2589 GCA_964580615.1 uncultured Lachnospiraceae bacterium
AAAGTAATCGAGGATATCGTCAATCTTGTATCCGAGCTTGACCGCTCCCGCATACACACGCGCGCACACCACAGCGATTGCAAGCGTCACGATTATGCCGTACCATGCAACATCTATTCCGAAAACCGAAAACGCAACTTCATTTACCGAAAATTCATCTATACCGAGTCCGGGAAAAGAAATTTTATTTATATCAAGAAGTGCTTTGAACATAATATTTCCTCCAAAAGCGAAAATCGCCGCGTAAGGTACATTCGGCAGCGGACATACTTACCTATATTGTACAATACGCGAGCGATTTTTGCAATACCAACTCTGACTTAGTTTCGGATTTTTAATAAAATTTTTATATCTTCCGTGATTTTACCGACTTTCACCGTTTCGCCGTCGGCGGCGTCGAGCGTCAAATCGAAGGCTTCGCCGATGTTTTCTTCTGAAAACGACACACATATCGTAACGGAGAATCCGTTATACACAAAATCAAGCGAAAAATTGCCGCCGGCGGCTTCACGTCTCGGAGTTGCAGTCAATTCACCGAGGAAAAACTCAACTCCGAAAATATATTTCATGACTGTCGTATAATACCATCCCGCGGAGCCCGTATATCCGCTCCAGCCGCTCTTGCCAGTTATTCCGTTTCCGTAATAGATATCGGCGCAGATCAAGTACGGCTCCGCTGTATAGCGTCCGTTCATTGCCCCGTTTTCGTATATTACGGACGGAGTGGCGCATCTTTTGATTATTTCTTTTCCGCGCTTGTAAGCTCCAAGCGCACAAAATGCCCGTGCCGCCCAGATCGCGGCGTGCGTATACTGTCCTCCGTTTTCTCTTATTCCGGCAGGATATTTTGCAATATAGCCGTATTCCGTTTTCTTATCGAAGGATGGCGCAAAAAGACGCAGTATACCGTTTTCGTCATCGTACAGCAGCTTGTAAAGATTATCCATTGCGATAACGCTTCTTTCCATGTCGGCACCGGCAAAGACGGAAAACGCTTGCGGCAATATATCAATTTTACATTCCTTCGATTCGGCGCTTCCGAGCGGTTCGCCGTAATCGTCGTATGCACGTCTGTACCAGCCTCCGTCCCACGCTTTTTCCGCCGCTTCGAGCAGTTGATCCGCTTTCCGGCGAAGCATATTGACGTTTTTCGAATGATCGCTTCGCAAAAGCATGAGCATTTCGGCAAAGCGTCTGTACACGACGGCAAAAAAGAACGCAAGCCACACGCTTTCTCCATATCCCATTGATCCGACGCCGTTCATGCCGTCGTTCCAATCACCGGACAGCATAAGCGGCAAACCATGCTCACCAAGCGAAAATGAAGCCTCGATCGCGCGCAGACAATGCGTCAATAGAGAGTGCTTTTTCTCCGACGATCGCGGATTTTCATAGCGATCCTCCTCGTTGTCCGCAAGCGGCGGAGACAAAAGAAAACTCGTTTTCAGCGACAGAATGCCGATGTCGCCCGTTGACAGCACGTATTCCGCCGTAACATACGGAAGCCACATATAATCGTCGGAGCATCGTGATCTGAGTCCGCCGACGGTGGGGTGCCACCAATGCTGAACGCGTCCGTCCGAATATTGTCGGGCGCACGATCGAAGTATTTGATATTTTGTCAGTTCGGGGGAAAAATAAAGCGCCGCAAGCGAATCCTGAAGCTGATCTCTGTATCCGTAAGCGCCTCCCGACTGACAGTACCCCGTTTTTGCGAGCATACGATAAAGATACGTCTGCAAAAGAGACGCTCCGAGCATATCGGAAAGATACTTTTCGCTTCCGCAGTACTGCTTATATTTCAAAAGAGAGGCTTGCTTACGTCCGTATTCGGAAAATCCCGAAAGGAGCTTGTCCGCAGACGAATATTTATATTCGGTATATTTCAAAAGCTCCGACGAAGCACCATTCGGGTATGCAAGTACGACAAATCCGACGGAACTTGATATTGCGTCTGCGCTTGACGTTATCCTGTCGGAAAAGATCTCGAAGCTTTCGTTCGGGTGTGTTGTCACCGAAAATATCGACACATCGGCTGACATATCCTTGAGCAGTCTCATTCTACCCTTTGACGCAACTGCTCTGCAATCGGGATACAGCGAAAGAGACAACGTCACATCGGTGTTTTTCACCGTCTCAAGCTTAACGTGATAAAGCTTTGCGGGTAGCTTTGCATCTGTTCCGACGCGTACCTCATAGGTGACGCCGTCCGCAGCTCCGTGATAGAGAGCCGAATCGGTATTATATTCGACGCTTGACGAGCAGAGCAAAAGATCGAACGATCCGTTTTTCGTTTTCAAAAGCAGTCTTTCTCCCGGCGTACCCGTCGAAAAATCGGTGTGCCGTCTCGATATGATGCCCAACGACGAATTGCGAAACCACGAAAATCCCACCGTTTTGTTCGTCAGCATTGTGCCGAACGCGCTATTTCCGTAAACGGCACACCACGGTGACGGATGCGCACCGTCCGTTATGCTTACGCCGTTTTCGGTAAATTCAAACTCACGCGCCGAATGCTTAATTGGCAGCTTTATGATTTTTTCTTTGCGATCGAGAGGATGATTAAGCACCTTGCGTTTGCCGTCGCGG
>CAZOMK010000191.1:0-2585 GCA_964580615.1 uncultured Lachnospiraceae bacterium
ATCGAGATCCTTTGCTTTGTTTATCAGCGTGCATCCGGGATAGTAAGCAATTTTCATTATTCTATACTCCAGATCATTTTTGTTTTACGCCATGTTTTCAGGCTTAAAGACCTCGTCAAACTTTTCCTCCGTAAGGAAGCCGAGCTCGACGCAAGCCTGCTTGAGCGTAATGTTTTCTTTGTACGCTTTTTTTGCCGTTTTTGCGGCATTTTCATATCCGATATAAGGATTGAGCGCCGTAACAAGCATAAGTGAATTGTAAAGATTATCTTGCATTTTCTGCTCATTTGCACGGATACCGACAGCGCAGTTATCGTTAAATGAAACGATAGCCTCGGCAAGAAGTCTTGCGGACTGAAGGAAATTATAGATACAAACGGGCATGAACACGTTGAGCTCAAAGTTACCCTGAGATGCCGCCATCGTTACAGCAACGTCGTTACCCATTACCTGAACGGCTACCATTGTAACAGCCTCGCACTGAGTGGGGTTGACCTTACCGGGCATGATGGAGGAGCCGGGCTCGTTTTCGGGGATGGTGATCTCACCGAGACCGAGACGGGGACCGGACGCAAGCCATCTTACGTCGTTTGCGATCTTCATCATATCGCAAGCAAGCGCTTTAACCGCGCCGTGTGCGAATACGATCTCATCCTTTGATGTGAGCGCATGGAATTTATTTTCAGCGGTAACGAATTCCTTGCCTGTGATCTCGGAAACAGCCTTTGCGACCTCTGTATCGAAGTCTGCGGGAGCGTTAAGTCCCGTACCTACCGCTGTACCGCCGAGAGCGAGAGACTTGAGCGGAGCGAGCGAACGTTCGATGAGCTCAACATCCTTTTCAAGCGACGAGCGCCAGCCGGAGATCTCCTGAGAGAAACGGATGGGCGTTGCATCCTGAAGATGCGTTCTGCCGCTCTTTGTAATTCCCTCATGCATAGCTTCAAGCTCACGGAATGTAGCGATGAGCTTCATTACGGCGGGAATGAGCTTATCTTCAAGCGCGGAAACAGCTGCGATATGCATTGCGGTGGGGAACGTATCATTTGAGGACTGGCTCATGTTGATATCGTCGTTCGGATGGCAAAGCTTGGCGCCTGCGAGCTCATTTGCGCGATTTGCGATGACCTCGTTAGCGTTCATGTTAGACTGTGTGCCGGAGCCTGTCTGCCAAACTACGAGCGGGAAATGCTCGTTAAGTGCGCCTGCGATGACCTCATCGCACGCTTTCGAGATAGCTTCGAGCTTTTCGTCTGTCATTTTCTGCGGCTTAAGCTTATGGTTTGCGACAGCGGCAGCCTTTTTAAGGATACCGAACGCCTTCGTGATCTCGCGGGGCATCGTTTCAATGCCGACGCCGATCTTAAAGTTTTCGTGGCTTCTCTCTGTCTGAGCCGCCCAATATTTATCGGCAGGTACCTTTACCTCGCCCATAGAATCGTGTTCGATGCGATATTCCATACTACTCCTATCAGATTTCAACATTATTTATAATATCCTTGAGGCAATCGGCGCTGTGGTGAAGCTTTGCTTTTTCCTCATCCGTAAGCGGGAGAAGCACCTTACCTCTGATGCCGTCCTTGCCGACGATGTTCAGCGTGCTGAGGCACACGTCATCAATGCCGTATTCGCCGTGCATCATTGTGGAAACTGTCATTGTTGTGTCGGTTCCGTTCATAAGGCACTTGCAGATATGGCAAACGGAAAGAGCGATCGCATAGAATGTCGCGCCCTTACGCTGGATGATACGTCCGCCGGACTTACGCATATATTCCTCGATCTCCTTGAAGTTGAGCGGAGGATACAGGTTGTTTTCAACTGTTACGAGGTTCGGATAATCCGCAACGGGAACATTCGAAATGTTCGCCAAGGACCACGGAACGAACGAAGAATCGCCGTGCTCACCGAAAACGTATGCGTGAACATTCTGCTGGCTGATATCGTAGTACTCGGAAATTCTCGAACGGAGACGTGCCGTGTCAAGAATCGTACCGGAGCCGATGATCTTTCCTTCGGGAAGACCGGAGATCTTGTTCCAAACATAAGTAATAACGTCAACGGGGTTGGAAACGATGATATATGTTGCGTCCGGTGCATACTCTGTTACCTGAGTGATGATGGACTTCATGATATTAACGTTTGCCTGAGCGAGGTCGAGACGAGTCTGACCGGGCTTTCTTGCAAGGCCGGATGTTACGATAACGATATTGGAATTTGCCGCATCGCGGTATGTGCCGGCATAGATGGAAACAGGACGGCAGAAAGGCATTCCTTGTCTGATATCGAGAGCTTCGCCGAGCGCTTTTTCCTCATTTATATCGATCATAACGATTTCGGACACCTGACCGCCGCTTGCGAGCGTATACGCGATCGTTGCGCCGACGCTTCCCGCGCCGATAATAGTAACTTTTGTCATAAAGTTTTCTCCTTAGTATGTATTATATATTTATATTTGAAACATCGAATTATTTCAGCTGTGCAATTGCATCGCTGATCGTTTTTTCCATAGCTTCTCTGCCGTATTTATCGACCTCTGCCTTGTTCTGTTCGCCGTGTGAAATGAAACCGGCACCGCCGAAACAGCC
>CAZOMK010000192.1:0-2583 GCA_964580615.1 uncultured Lachnospiraceae bacterium
GTATGTGACGTTTCTCTCGCTTGTTCTTGCGCTGATGCTCGCCATCGGCGGCACAGTCGCTTATCTTGTGACGAAGGATCAGCCCATCACAAACAAATTCACGGCTTCGACCGTTGACTGCGAGGTCACGGAAGACTTTGACGGCGTGGAAAAAACAAACGTAAATGTTGAAAATACCGGCGATACGGATGCTTATGTCCGTGTCAAGCTGGTAACCTACCGTGTAAACGAAAACGGTCAGCATATCGGCGGATTGGCTCAGATCCCCGAATTTACTCCCGGTACAAATTGGGTTTTGCACGATGGATATTACTATTACACACTGCCCATCGCAGCAGGTGAGTCCGCAGAAACGGATCTGATCGAAAAGATCACCCTTACAGGCTCTTACGATGATGCTGACGGCGGTAAGCAGGTAATCGAAGTAATGGCTGAGGCTGTTCAGTCCGAGCCGGACAGCGCTGTTGCAGATGCTTGGGGAGTAAAAATCTCCGAGGGCAGCGTTGTTAAAGCAGACTAAGGGGGTGGAATTATGAAGAAAACATTCAAAACAGTAGTTTCCTTTCTTATGATGCTTGCCGTGCTGATGAGCCTTGCCACAACGGTGTTTGCAGAAGCGGTAGTGGAGAAAAAGGCTACCATCGAGTTCAAGGGCTTTACCGGCGGCTTTGAGTTTAAGCCGGGAAGCGAATACACGGAAACAGACCTTTTCCTGAATTTCAAAAACGCTATGCCCGGTGACGTTCTGACAGAGACGATCACTTTCACAAACTCCGCAACGGACTGCGATTTCGTTCATCTTTATATGAGAGCGGAAGCGCACGACGAAAGCAATCCGATATCCGATAAGGTTGCCGAGACGGAAACGCTCGCAAGCATGACAGAGTTCCTTTCTCAGCTTTCCATGAAGGTTTGGAACGGCACAGAGCTGATATACGACGCATCTCCCGATCAGCTCGGAGGCTTGAGCCAAAATAAATTCCTCGGTACGTTCAGAAGCGGAGAAACCGCTGAACTTAAAGTCGAATTGACTGTGCCGAAGGAGCTCGGAAACAAATATGCAAATCGCGTAGGAGAGGTCGATTGGGTGTTCCACGTCGAAGCGTTTAACGAAGATCAGCTTTCCGTTCGTAAGATCTGGTCTGACGGCAATTCGAACCATGCGTCCGAAAGCGTTACAGTCAACCTGCTCAAAAACGGTCAGCTTGAGACAACAGCAGTGCTTAACGCGGAAAACGGTTGGGCGTATACGTTTGACCGCCTTGACGACGGTCACACATGGACTGTCGAGGAAGCTAACGTGCCCGATGGCTATACTGTAAGCTATGACACAGTCGGAACAACAACGACTATCACGAATACCAAGGATGAGGAGCCCCCGAAGGGCGATCCGCTTGATATCACCGTTAAAAAGGTTTGGAGCGGCGACGAAGCAAGCGAAAGACCCGAATCGGTAACGGTAACGCTTTATAACGGCGATACTGAGTATCAAACTGTCGTTCTCAATGAAAATAACGGCTGGACTTATACTTGGAAGGACGAAAATGCATACGGAAACTGGCAGGTAGTCGAAACTAATATTCCCAAGGATTACACACCCTCTTATGAGGTCAAGGACGGCATTGTAACGATCACCAATACAAAACGTCTTATACAGACAGGTCAGATTAAATGGCCGGCTGCAGTGCTCGGCAGTGCGGGAATCGCCCTTGTCGCTGTCGGAGGCGTAATGATCCTCTCGAAGAAGAAGAAAAACGACAATGTCTAAAAAAGCGGGAATTGCATTTGTAGCTATTGGAGCGGTGCTGATCTTTTCGGCACTGCTCCTGCTTTTTTACAACGTCCAAGAGGACGAAACCGCCGGCAAAGAGGCGGAAAGCGTTATGTCCGAGCTTGAAGCGATAATAGCAGATCGAATCACCGGAACAGATGGCTCGGCTGAGTCGGATGCGTCGTCGCCCACCGAAACGGATCGCGATACGTCGGACACCGACGTCGATACCGACGAAGCTCCGCCTGCGCCTGACGAAAAGCCGATCCTTTCGCCGGAGCTCCCCGTCGTTGACGTGAACGGGTACGGATACATCGGCTATATTGAGTTTCCTACGCTCGACGTAAAGCTGCCCATCATGGCGGATTGGGATTATGATCGCCTTAAAATTGCGCCGTGCCGTCAGTTTGGCTCGTCGCGAACCGACGATCTTGTCATCGCAGGGCATAATTACAGTAAGCATTTCGGTAAGCTGTGGAAGCTTTCTGTCGGAAATACCGTTGTGTTTACTGATACGGACGGCATCGTGAACGTTTATGCCGTCGCAAAAATGAGCAGACTTAAACCCGAAAACGTCGATACAGTCAAAAACAGCGGCTATGACCTTGCGATATATACCTGCACTTCGAGCGGTCAAACGCGGCTTGTCATCTTCTGCAATCGCGTTGAGGAATAAAATATCGGCTTAATTTACAAATTTTTTTGATTTTTTTTAGTTGAGACTTGCTTTTTTAACTATATTCTGATAAACTGATATATTAGTACAGTTTGTTATTTGGAGGATTATTACCTATGAGCACGGACGGGTGTTG
>CAZOMK010000193.1:0-2583 GCA_964580615.1 uncultured Lachnospiraceae bacterium
GAAAAGAAACGGAAAGCTTTTTTCCAAGCTTTCCGTTTTGGCGGTATTATTTATTGTACATTTCTCTGAACTGTGCGATCGGTGATTTGAAGTCTGCGATGGCATCGCGGATTACATCCGGTTTTGTCATGTCGATATCAGCAACGAGAAGGCTGTCGAGCGGGGACTTTGAGCCGCCGACGGACAAAAATTCGAGATATTTCTTGATGTAGGGCTCTCCTTCCGTTTCAATGCGCTTAACGATGCCGGACGCCGCAGAGATGCAGGTTGCGTATTTGTAAACATAGAACCAGCGGTAGAAGTGGGGAATACGCATCCATTCAAGCGCGATCTCCTTGTCGCAAACGACGTTTTTACCGAAGTAACGCTTTACGATCTCGTAGTATTTATCGGAGAGGAACTTTTGAGTGAGAGTTTCACCGGCTTCAACGGATTCATGCATGAATTTTTCGAATTCTGCGAACATTGTTTGACGGTAAAGCGTTCCCTTATACGTTTCCATGATCTGATTGAGTATGGACAGCTTTTCTTCGTCGCTGTCGGACTCACGGAGCTTTTTATGTGAGAAGAGAAGCTCGTTTACTGTTGACGCGACCTCTGCTACGAAGATCGTATACTGCGAATTCTGAGGCTCATTGTTCTTGCAGGAGAGGTAGGTGTGCATCGAATGACCGGCTTCGTGTGCGAGAGTCGATACGTCATCGAGATGACCGGTATAGTTAAGGAGCATATAGGGCTGAGTGTCACAGGAGCCGGAGCTGTACGCGCCGCTTGACTTGCCGCGAGTGGGATATACATCGCACCACTGAAGCTCCTTTATTCCTTTTTCGAGGGCGTTTTTGTAGTCGTCACCGAGTACGGAAACGGCGGAAAGGACTTCCTCGACAGCGTCGTCGAATGCATATTCCTTTGTGCATGAAGCGATGAGGGGCGTATAAACGTCGTAAAGATGATACTGCGACAGACCGAGAACTTCTTTTTTCAGGTCGTAATAGTCGTAGAGCACGTCAAGATTTTCGTTGACGGTGTCGATGAGGTTTGTGTAAATATCGGGGGTTACCTCATCGCCGAAGACGGACGCCTGAAGGGACGATTCATAGCCGCGCACTTTAGCGTATGCTACTTTTTCCTTGACGTAAGCATTTGTGAGTGCGGCGAATGTGTTGCCGAACTGACCGATTGTTTCGTACATTTTCTTGAACGCGGCGCGGCGCACTCTGCGGTCACTGCTCATGAGATATGTTCCGTAGGTTGCGTCCGTAAGGTGAACCTTTTTGCCGTTTTCGTCCTTGATGTATCCGTGATCGAGATCGGAATTTGCGAAGATGGAACGGATATCGGAATGAGAGCCGAGCGCGTTCTGCATTTTTGCGAGGAGAAGCTCGTTTTCGTCGGAGAGGTTATAGGGCTTATATCTGCGAACGGATTCGATCGTGCGCTTGAAGCTGCAAAGCTCAGGGCACTCTGCGTACCAGCCGTTGAGCGTTTCGTCATCGAGACGGATCAGCGCGGGAGATACAAAATAGGACGCGGCGCCCGCCGTATTTGCGAGGTTGATCATACGACCCATAAGCGCGAGATATGTGTTGTCCGATTTGTCGAGGTCGGAGGAGAGATGAGCGAATTGGAACAGCTTTGAGATAAGTCTTTCGCAGGCAAGATTGTCCTTGAGCATCGAAAGCAGACCTTCCGCAGATTCGCACATTGTCTTTTCGTGAGCGGGGAAGCGGTCGATGATTTCTTTTGCTTTTGCGAAATCGGAGTCAAATGTCTCCATATCGGGATAGATTTTTGAGAGATCCCATTTGTATTTTGCGGGGATCTCGGCTCTGTTGTCTGTCATTTATGTATACCGTACCTTTCTTTATCGAGATATGCTGAATAATTATATCAAGTGCGGCTTTAATTGTCAATGTTTGAGTCCGATAAGATGAAGAACTGACTATTTTGTTTTCTTAACCACTTGTGGAATTGTCGGCTTTGAGTTATAATGTAAAAAAACAAAGCTTTTCTATGCGAGGTGACTTTATGAATTTCATTTACGAACGAATCGAACAGATGCTTTCAAGAATATATCCGCTTACGAAAAGAGCGGTTTTTGACATTGACGGCTTTGAATTTGCCGAATGCGGATACAAGACCTCAGACGAACCAGACGATGGACTTGTTTTCCGTCCGTGGACTAAAAAGGACAGATTCGGCGGTAAAGAGGAATGGCACGGCTGGTACAGAAAAACGATAAGCAATCTTCCCGAATGTCCCGACGGCTGCTCGCTGGAGCTTGAAAACTATTATGATGACGGTAAAAATCCGCAATATCTTGTTTACTTGGACGACAAGCTTGTTCAGGGAACGGACAAAAATCACACAAGCGTAAAGCTCGATCCGTCGCACGGTGAATACAAGGTTAAAATGTACGTATATACCGGATACGATGAGCTTGATTACATATTTGCGCCGAAGCTTGTCGTGCGTGACGATGAGGTCACGGGACTTTATTACGATATTAAAGTGCCGTTTGACGATTTGCCTCTGCTCGACAAAAACACCACGGATTACGTTATGATCCGCGACGCATTGAAC
>CAZOMK010000194.1:0-2580 GCA_964580615.1 uncultured Lachnospiraceae bacterium
CGGCAGCTCTGCCCTGCTTATCGTTCACACGTTTGAAAACGGTGCAAATCCTCCGATAAATGATATTTTGGACGATTACACCGTCACGGACACTTTCGGATCGGAGCTTGACGGCAGCTTCAGAGGAAAGGCTTTTATATTGGAGAAGAAATAAAGAAAAAACATCCCTCACGGCTTTATCAAGCTGCGGGGGATGTTTACGTTTTTACGAAATATTATTTTTGTGAGCTTATGTAGGCAAGCACGGCATCATATTCGGGGATAGAGGGGATTCCGCCGCGTTTTTCAGTCGAAATCGAGGCTGCAGCCGATGCAAAAACGGCGATTTCGGTCAGCTCGTCAACCGAAAGCTCCGACGGATGCTTTCCGAAAGAAAGCAAGCACGACACGGCAGACCCGCCGAAGATATCTCCCGCGCCCGTTGTATCTATCGTCCTTGCGGGAGGCGTCGGGACGTAGACTCTGCCGTTTTTATTTGCGACATAGGCGCCGTTTTTACCGAGAGTTATCATCGCGAGCGAAACATCGTAATCGTTTATAAGACGATTTGCCGCGTCCGTATAATTGATGTCTTCCCACAAGAATTCGGTCTCCTCGTCGCTGATCTTAACGACGTCTGCTTTTCCGAGCCCCCATTCGATGGCTTTTTTCGCTTCATCAAGCGAGCGCCAAAGCGGACGGCGCAGATTCGGATCGAAGGTTATAAGACAGCCCTCTCCTATCGCATAGTCAACGGCGAATTCGAGAGCCGATTTCGAAGGCTCGTCTGTAAGACTGAGCGTGCCGAAATGGAACACCGCCGACTCATCTATTATATCTGTCGGGACTTCTCGTTCGGTGATACAGGTATCGGCGCCGGGCTTACGCGAAAACGAAAATTCGCGGTCGCCATTTTCGTCAAGCGTAACGAACGCAAGCGTCGTAAAATGATCGTCATCTACGATCACGCCCGTCGTATCTATTCCGGCATGGCGCACCGTTTCGACAAGCAGATTTCCGAACACATCATTGCCGACCTTTCCGATAAACGCCGTTTTTTTGCCGTATTTTGCAAGCACAGAAAGGAAATTCGCCGGTGCTCCGCCGGCATTTGCTGCCATTATCGGATAATTCTCGTCTGTTCTTCCGACGTCGGCAAAATCTATAAGTATCTCACCGAGCGCCGTCACATCATATTTAACGTTCTTTTTCATTTTGCCACCGGATATTCATTGCAAAGCAGGCGGTACGGAGGCTCGTCCTCCTCGATTTCAGGAAATCTGCCTATGTTTTCGTAAAATCTGTTATCGGTATTGTCATCGTTACATTCAGAGACTTCTCCGAGAAGGACGTTGCCGCTTCCCTTTTCGACCTCAAAATCATGATACATATACTGCTGTATCGCGATGCTTTCGCCGGGAATCAATCTTACCTGAGTTCCCGCGGGAACGACGACGGATCTTCCGTCTATATGGACGGTGACGGGGGAATTTCTGTCTATTTCTTCATCGGGGAGCGAATTATAAACACGAATAAGCACATTTCCGCCGCCGCGATTTATTATATCCTCCATTTTCGACCAATGAAAATGCATCGGAGAATACTGCCCTTCCTTTATGTAAAGAAGCTTTTCGGCGTATGTTTTTTTATAGGTGTCCTTCATTTTGAGGTTTCCGTTACGAAGCGTAAAAAGCGAAAATCCGTAATGCTCGAAATCTCCGCTGCCGTAGTCGGTAATGTCCCAGCCGAGCATATTGTCGCGTATTTCGTCGTAATCGTGACCGCACTTCTCCCACGCTTCGGGCGGAAAATGCGCGAACGGCGGAAGCGCAAATCTGTACTTTTCGATAAAGCTCTGCATTTCACGCAAAGCCGCATTGATCTCACTGCGTTTCATATTTTATTCTCCTTATGATTAATCAAAGCTTATATTCGTTATAAATATTACCGTCAAGATCTTTCCAGACAAAACCTTCTCCGTCAAATATCATATATCCGTGCGCGGAACCGTTTTTCGGGATCGAAACAGATCCGGGATTGACGTAAAGATAGGTTTCATGCTCAACACACGCCGGTATATGCGTATGTCCCGTCAATATGATATCGCCTTTCGAATGCTTCGGAGGATCGTTTTCACCGAAATGATGACCGTGTGAAGCGAAGATAAGCCTGCCGGCTGTCGGGATAAGGCAATATTCAGCCTCGACGGAAAAATCAAGCATCAACGAATCGACCTCCGCTTCGCAGTTTCCTTTAACGCAAAAGATGCTGTCCGCGTATTCATTCAGCATGGCGGCAACGCGCTTCGGCGCATAATCGCGAGGAAGCGCGTTTCGCGGGCCGTGATAAAGTATGTCTCCGAGCAAAAGCAGTCTGTCCGCTTTTTCGTTTTTGTACGCTGTGATAAGCTTTTCGCAATAATAAGCAGATCCGTGAATATCGGACGCTATCATAAATTTCATAACATTTACACCTCTCGTGTCTACTGGATTATATAATACCACCGAAGACGAAAAATTTCAACACAAAAGCCGAAAGATTATATCTTTCGGCTTTTGCTTTTACGAATACATACAGTATGTTTTCATGTAGTCGTATATG
>CAZOMK010000195.1:0-2565 GCA_964580615.1 uncultured Lachnospiraceae bacterium
ACAAAATCAAAGTGTCCGTGCAGAAAACATCCCCTAATACGAGGACAGCATGGATTATTATAAATCAGAAGATTTCTTTTGTCAATAGCTATCCGTCAAATTTGTTTGAGATAAATTAAGATATATACGATTTTTTTCGTTTTATAATGCTTTTGCCGCGCTTTTGCGTACTTGACAGCATTGATTCACTTTGATATAATGTATTTTGTAAAAAAATGCGCTTTGATCATGGAGGAGATATGTTCGGCAGAGATTTTTCATCCGTTTGCGGAAACCGTCCGCTCATCGAACATATTAAGTCCGAAATCAAAAGAGGCACTCTCACTCACGCATACATTATCGAGGGCGCCAAGGGCGTCGGTAAGCACTCGTTTGCCGAATGCTTTGCGGCGGGACTCATCTGCGAAGGCGATGCGGGCGCTCTGCCATGCGGTGAATGTGCCGCTTGCAAAAAGCTTGCCGCGTCATCTCACCCCGATGTTAAGCTGATCGGTTCGGAGGGAAAGGCGTCGATAGGCGTTGACATCATTCGTGCTTTACGCACAGACGCTTACATCATTCCGTCCGAAGCGGAACGAAAAATATACATCATCGAGGGTGCGGACACGATGACGGAGCAGGCGCAGAACGCTTTTCTGCTCTCTTTGGAGGAGCCGCCCGCTTACGTAACATATCTGCTTTTGTGCCGGGATTCTCCCCTGCTTTTGGAAACGATACGCTCACGCGCTCCGTCGCTCAGGCTTTCCCCTGCGGACAAGGGCGAGCTTGTCGAATTCATTTTAAAAAACAGATCGGCGGCAGAAAAATACAAGCGTCTTTCCGACGCGGACAAGGCCGAGCTCGCCGTATGTGCCGGAGGAAATGCCGGTCGTGCGCTTGACTTACTTGACGGAAGCGCGCTTCGCGAGCGCGTTGAAGAAAAGTCCAAGGCGTTTGAGCTTCTCAAGCTTCTGTTATCCGACGACGGCGAAGCTTACATTGCAGTAAACGAGCAAAAAAAGCTCAAGCGCGAATCAGTCGCCGCTTTGCTTGACGATATGCTTGCCGCACTGCGGGATATGCTCGTTTCAAAGAAGGTTTCGTCCTGCGACACGCTGTTTTTCGTTGACAGTCAGGCTGCGTCCGAGGCGGCATCACCGTATTCGTCCGGAAGGCTTGCTTTTTCGCTCGACGCTGTTTACGAAGCGCAAAAGCGCATTTACGCAAACGCGCAGATCACATCAGCTCTGCTCTCGCTTGCCGTGCAAATGAGGCAGACAACCCGATAAAAAGACAAAACAGCCGCCTTTGTTTGCGGCACGGAGAATTATATGTCTGAACAAGCAAAAACACCAAAAAACAATAGACACCATTATCACAAGCGTCGCGGTAAGGCGCCCGCCAAGGCGCAGCCTCAGACGCAGCAAGGCGAAGTCGTCGAGCTTTCCGCAGACGTTGCGGCAAGCGGCGAATCGCAAAAAAAGCACCGCGGAAAAAGTCACGGCAAGGGCAAAAACGTTGCCAAGGTGCGCGTTGACGAAAAGAGCGTCGATACTGCGTCCGTTGCCGACGAACGAGCTTTTGCAAGCGAAAAAAACAACTACCGCACTGTTCCCGATTATTGGTACGAGGACGAAAACAAAGCTCCCGAAAAGGAGGAGGAACCCTACGACGAGTCCAAGCTCGTTGACATTGTAGGCGTTCGCTTCAAGGAGAACGGCAAGATCTATTATTTTGCGCCGATGGATTACATTTGCCCGGAGGGGCTTGACGTAATTGTCGAAACGGCACGCGGAATAGAGTTCGGTACGATATCCATCGCGAACAAAAAAGAGCGTCCCGAAGCGCTTGTTGCACCGCTCCGTCCCGTTGTGCGAATAGCTACGCCGGCTGACATTGAGCGTCACAACGAAAACGTGCGAAAAGAGGCTGAGGCATTTAAGCTCTGCGAAGAAAAGATCGCCCAGCATGGTCTTGAAATGAAGCTTATCGACGCCGAATACACGTTTGACAACAGTAAGCTGACGTTTTATTTCTGCGCCGACGGAAGAATCGACTTTCGTGAGCTTGTAAAATCTCTTGCATCCGTTTTCCGCACTCGAATAGAGTTGCGTCAGATCGGAATCAGAGACGAGGCGAAAATGCTCGGCGGTCTCGGCATTTGCGGTCGCCCCTTCTGCTGCTCGACCTTCCTTTACGACTTCAATCAGGTTTCGATCCGTATGGCAAAGGAGCAAAATCTTTCGCTCAATTCCGCGAAGATCTCCGGCACCTGCGGCAGACTTATGTGCTGTCTGCGCTACGAATGCGAGGCTTACGACGCCGAAATGAAGCTGACCCCGAGAGTTGACTCCGTCGTCAAGACGCCGGAGGGCGTCGGAACCGTCATCGAAGCGCTCCCCATGCTTGCGTCCGTCAAGGTCAAGCTCGGAGACGCGGAAGATGCGCCCGTAAAGATCTTTTCACGCGACGATGTTTCGATCATCGGAAGAAAGCACGAAAAGTCTGCGGATGAAAAATCCGAATAAAATAAATATTTTACAAAAAACACTTGCAATCTTGTGCGTTTGTGCTAAAATAGAGTGT
>CAZOMK010000196.1:0-2565 GCA_964580615.1 uncultured Lachnospiraceae bacterium
CCGAATATGATGCGTCCCGAAGTGGGCTTTTGCAGTCCGCTTATCATATAAAGCGTCGTGCTTTTTCCGCATCCGGAGGGGCCGAGCAAGCCGATAAGCTCGCCGTCCGGGATCTCAAATGAAAAATCATTAACGGCGACAACCTCTTTTCCCGCCTTCTTGTCTCTGCTGGGGAAAATTTTTGTCAGATTTTGCAGTACAACTTTCATACAAATTTCCTTTTCCGTATAAATAATATCTAAAATAAATATTAAGCTTTAGTAGGGCTGCTTTTCCGCACGCTCGGCGGCAAGCTTTTTCTGATATTCGAGCTTTGCCTCGGCTGATTCGAATATCATTTGGCTTCCGATATCAACGGCAACAGTCACAGCGAGCATATCGTGAAGAAGCGAATTGTTGCTCGTCACGGTGATCATGATAAGCTCTGTGAGAAGCAACGCGATCACGACGATTGCTCCCGCCAAATCCATCATGCCCCAAAACAGCATCATGACGATAAACACGGGGATCATCGTTTCTATCGTGTATTTTCCGAGGATCGTTCGAACGAAAAGCTGGAACGCAGACAGCTTAACTCCGTCTGTTCTGATGACGCCTATACCGAATATTTTTTTGCCGAGAGTCTGACCGTTGCCGAACAGCGACGGAACGAGAAGCTCAAGCGCGATATAGGAGATTAAAATAGACAAAGTCGTGATCAGAATGGAAAGATTGACAACCATTTCATATTCATAAAGCACTGTTTCGTCATTTACAAAAGCTTTATAGGCTTCATCGTAATTGAGCTTTTCCTCATCGGAAAGAGCGTCATAAGCTTCGCCTGAAATATTAAAATCGACTCCGTAGCTCTCCTCATACTTATTGTAGCAGTCTTCGAAAGTCTGATTATGACTGTCATAATCAAATGCGGCGGAGAACAAAAACGCAACTCCCACGCACAAAGTAACAAGCATTATTAAATCAAAAATTCCTGCGGCGATACGTTTCCATACGCTCGCCTTTTGCAGATCATAGATCATGAATCAGATCACACCTCCCTTGTCGTGAGACCCCATAATCTCAATTTTATAATATCACAATATCGGACGAATTTCAACATTTCCGAAACATTTTAGATAAAATGTTTTCATTTTGTGTTCAAAACGCTTAAAATAATATCGTCAGCAGCCTTTTCGGGGTCATCAGCGTTGACGATATAGTCGCAGATCTCTGCATTTTTTTGCTCGGATTCAAGCGAAAGAATACGTCTTACACGTTCGTCAAGCGTAAGCGACTTTGTCAAAAGATCTTCAAGCAGGCTTCGCTTCGTCTTTTTTGTATAAACGGTCGAAACGTTTGTAAAATGCGTTTTCAGCGACATTGCACCGCAAATATCCATGATCGTCAAAACGTGCTTACCGCTTTTTAGTATCTTTTTTACGTCCTCTTTGCGTGATCCGTAATAATTTCCCGCATACATCGTGACCTCGAACATTTGTCCCTCGTCGCGCATACGTCGGAAGTCCTCGACCGTCACGTAATGATAGCGTCCGTCATCCGCTTCCGCCGCAGACGGATCTGTCGTATAGCTCACAAGCTTATCGAAATCATCGGATTTGCTCAAAATATGCTTTGCAACATCATTTTTTCCGCTTCCGGACGGCCCTACAAGCACGAAAATTCCCGGCTGATGCGACGAATGCGAATTGTATTTCGGATTATAGCTGTCCGCGATAACCTCGACGAGCTTCAAAAATTCGTCGTAATTATTGACAGCGAGCATACCTGTTGCGTCCCTGTTCCACGGACGGCGCATCAAGATCGGATATGCCGCGTTTGAACGGAAAACATTGTGCATTCCGTCGTCGAGCAGAATGTCTACATCTATTTTATCCTTGCGCGAGCCCATGTATATATGATCCTGCGGGATTTCGGGGAATTCCTCCATTATTCGCTGTGCTCTGATACTCATAAATTCGGGGTAAACAGACGTTGAAACAAACACCTCCGCTGTTTTCGAAAGCTTTCTTACAAGCTCCTTTGCGCCCCCGATCACCGGTTGAGTTTTGAAAAACTCCGGATCGTGAAAAAACTCAAAAATAACATCGGCACGCGTGTTAAGCTTTCCCCAACGATCGACCTCATATATCGACAGCGGCGGATCGAAATTATACTTTTCGTTTGCAAGCTTTATTGCATACGGAACACACTCCATCAAAACGTCATCAATATCCAACGCAACGGAAAGTCTGAAATTCTTTTTCATGTAATCAACTCACTTCTTCATTTTTCTTACGCACAATTATACGTATACATAATACAAAATAATTCGACAAAAAGCAATATGTTTTATTTACCGAAAAATTCATTTTGATGTCATCCTTTCTTTTATTGATATCGGGTATTGAAACTTTTATCAAACTGTGTTAAAATTAGTTGTTAACCTGTCATAAGGAGATATAAATAAAATGAAATTAGGTATCGTGGGACTGCCGAATGTCGGCAAAAGTACCCTTTTTAACGCTTTGACTTCAGCCGGTGCGGAATCGGCGAACTACCCGTTTTGCACGATTGAGCCGAACGTCG
>CAZOMK010000197.1:0-2564 GCA_964580615.1 uncultured Lachnospiraceae bacterium
AGGATGTGGCCCGGTGCATACCATTTATCTATCCCCCTCGTATACTTTTGTTGACGGGATCTCCCCTTTGATAATTGAACAGAACAGGCACTCCATCTGCTCACCTCCGATATTTTTTCTTTATTTTATCACAACGCACGCTTTTTGACAAGGTATTCCTTTATGTATAAAATTTTTGACATCCACACACACACATACCCCGAGCTTTTATCCGAACGCGCAACGGAAAATCTCGGTAAATTCTATAATTTCAATGTTGAATGCAAGGGCACCGTCGATGACCTTATGAAAAACAGTCGCGACGCGGGCATATCCGGCTTTTTGATTCTCGGTGTTGCGACAAACGCACGTCAGGTCAAGCGCGTCAACGAGGCTATCGCCTCCGACGTGGCGCTTGCTCGTCAAAACGGTTTTCACGCATACGGCTTTGCCGGTATGCATCAGGACACGGCGGATTTTGCGGAAGAAATCGAAAACGCCGTTTCGCTCGGTCTTTGCGGAGTGAAGCTTCATCCCGACATTCAGGGCGCCGACATTGACGACGCACGTTTTTTGCCGCTGTACGCGGAGCTTGAGCGACGCAATCTGCCGCTTTATCTGCACATGGGTGACGACAGAGCGGAATATCGCTTCAGCGAACCGAAAAAGCTCGTTCGTATACTCGACAAATTCCCGAATTTAACTGTTTTTGCGGCTCATTTCGGCGGCTACAAGGCTTGGGATGACGCCGAAACGTATCTGTCCGATTGCAAAAACGTGTATTTCGACACGTCATCTGCGCTTTGGGCTATGACGCCCGATCACGCTCGCCGTCTCATCGACGCATTCGGCGTCAATAAAATCATGTTCGGAACGGATTATCCTCTGCTCCCCTCGTCGGAATATCTTGAGCTTTTCATGAAGCTTGAGCTTACGGAAGACGAGCGCCATGCCATTTTGTGGCAGAACGCCGCTGATTTTTTCGGGATCAATGAATAAGCCGATCATTTTACCGAAAAACGACTCTCCCGACGTTTGGGCGAGGATAGCATCGTCGGGGCTTCCGCTCTACATCTACGGCACGGGCAACGGCGCAGACCGAATTTTGGATGTAATGAACGCACACGGGATCACCGCATCCGGTGTGTTCGCTTCGGACGGCTTTGTGAGAAACCGCGTTTTTCGCGGCTTCAAGGTAAGCTCCTACTCCGACGTTTGCAACGAATGTGCCGATTTTGCCGTCGTTGTCGCGTTTGGGTCGTCGCGTCCGGAGGTCATGGCAAACGTTGACCGCATCGCCGCCGAACGCACCGTCTTTTGTCCCGATGTTCCCGCTGTCGGAAGCACGCTTTTCGATTCCGACTTTTATCGCGAGAATTACGACAAATTCAACGCCGTTTCGGAGCTTTTTGCAGACGAACGCTCGCGCGAGGTCTATTCCGACATAATAAGCTACAAGCTAACGGGCGATATTTATTATCTCAATCACTCTGCGGAGGCTGACGATCCCGCCAAGGGCATACTCAACCTCGAACGCTATCGCAGTATGTTGGATCTCGGTGCATACACGGGGGACACGGTACGCTCTGCGATCGAAAATATGCCGAAGCTTGAACGCATAATAGCCGTCGAGCCCGAACCGAGAGCGTTTCGCAAGCTGACGGAATATGCAAGCTCAATCGAAAAGCCGCTTATCGTTCCCGTCAATGCCGCCGCTTGGGACTCTGACACGACGCTCAATTTTACGGGCGGCACCGGCAGAGGCTCGACGGCAGATGCGGAAGGAAGAAAGAGCCATCGCGGACAACATTCATACGACGTAGCGGCGCTCACACCCGATTCGTCATCAAAGGATTTCGTTATAGATTTCATAAAATACGACGTCGAAGGCGCAGAAGCGCGTGCGCTTCGCGGATCTCGCCGTATAATCAACAAATACTCACCCGATCTGCTTGTGTCGCTTTATCATCGAAGCGAGGATCTTTTCAGTCTTCCCTTCCTTGTTCGTGAGCTTTGTCCCGATCATAAGCTCTATTTAAGGCGCAAGCACGGATTCCCCGCCTGGGACATTGAGCTTTACGCAATATCGGAGGAAAATTCATGAAGCACAACACATTTTGGGGCTTTGCGTTCGCCGCTCCCGTTGCACTCGCTTTTTACCTGCTTCCGACAATATCAAAGGACGCCGCGTATTCGACGGCGGTACTGAAAGTCATCCTGCCTGTTTTGTCCGCAACGGTTTCTTTTCTGTTCGGCATCCGTTACGGAAAAGATTTATCAGTATCAGCCGCGATCATCTTGATGCTTTTTCCGAGCGTATTTTTTTACTACGACTCATCGTCGTGCGTGTACATAATCGCATACGGCGCGATTTCCGCAATATGCGCCATTTTAGGCTCTCATCTTCACAAAAACAAAAAAGACCGCTGACGCGGTCTTTTTATGTTTGATTACTTATACTTACGCTTTCTTGCAGCTTCGGACTTCTTCTTCTTCTTTACGCTGGGTTTCTCGTAATGCTCTCTCTTACGGATTTCGGCGAGGACGCCCGATCTTGCACACGAACGCTTGAATCTGCGAAGAGC
>CAZOMK010000198.1:0-2559 GCA_964580615.1 uncultured Lachnospiraceae bacterium
GCTCTTAATTCCCAAGCGCTTTTTATTACCAATTCATTTCAAGGCGCCAAAAGAGATGTTTTGTCTGTGAATGAGGAGCTTTACGACAGCGTTTTTATGTTCGGAATTGACAAAAGCTTAACCGATTCAATCAAAATCGAGCTTTCTGCCGCTGTTGAAGGAGATTTTCTTGATACTGACTTCGACATTGAAAAACTTACCTCTTTGTGTGATCAAAGCTGTATTAACTATTCGATCAACAATTCTCCTGCTGTATCTTTATGCAACACTGCCTATTACTATATGCTGAAGAAAAAGCGGAACACGATTTTCATACATATCCCTTCGATCGGAAAAATGAATCCGGATTTTATGAAGCTGCTTACGGATTTGTTTGCTAACCGGCAATAATATCACTGCTTTTTTTCGACTGCATTTGCCGGACACTCGCTTTTATACACGCCAACGCGCCGACAGAACAGGAAAATGTTATAAAAAGTCACCTTTCTTTTTATAGAAAGGTGACTTTTTTATACGCAAAATGCACAAAATACCACATTTATTTCGGCTGAATTTCTGCTTTTGCAATTCATTTTACTTGCTTGAAAAATGCAAAAAAATGCCTTATAATGCTAAACATACACGATATCACAAAAAATACAGAACAGAAGCTGAAAACGTATGAAAGAATCGCATGAATTTTTAGTACCGGATTATTATTTGAAATTTGCGTGTAAGATGGGGGAGTGTCGATCTGCCTGCTGCGTCGGCTGGCCGATAACGATCTCAATGCGAAATTATTTTCACCTTGTCGGATTAAACTGCCCAAAAAGACTGCGTGAGCGCTTGGACTGCGGACTAAGAGTGCTTGAGCTTCCGACTGCGGATGAATATGCGCGGTTTGAGCCGCGTTATGACGGAAATTGTCCCATGCGAATGGGAGACGGACGATGTTCGCTTCATGCGGAGCTGGGCGAGGACATACTTCCGGACGTTTGCCGTCTCTATCCACGCGGAATTCGCGCCGAAAACGACAGCTACGAATGCTCGTGCGCGAACAGCTGTGAAGCGGTACTTGAGCTTTTGATGGACAAGACAGACCCGATAACCTTTTCGTATCAAAGACTGACTGTGCAAATGCCGCCTATCCCCAAACGCGAGTCTTTTTTCAAGACGTTCGGCATCGAGCTGAAAATACGGATGTATTTGATATCCGTCATTCAAAATCGAAATTTGCCGCTTCCGCAAAGGATCATTCGCCTCGGTGACGTGCTTGATCGCATCGACAAGGCTGTTGAATTGCGCGATCGAGCGATGCTGGACGGAATTTTGAACCAAAATCCGACAGAGCATTTCGCAAAGCTTGAGGAAGCTGAGGTTTCGTCGGAGCATCTTGGCTTCGGACTCAACATCGTCGAACAAATGATAGAGATTTTGGACGCGCGCAGTCAAAGCATACGCGAATGCGGCGAGGCGGCACTTTCTTATTTTCGCGGGGGCGAAAATCCGATCGGGCAGTATTACAATGCAAAGTCGCATTTTGAGACATTGTTCCCCAATTGGGAAACGTTTTACGAGAATGTGCTTGTAAATCACATCTTTTTTTCGCAGTTTCCGTTTCAGGACAGACCGGAAAATTTCCACAGTGAGTACGTCGCGCTCTGCGCCGTTTACGCGACACTGCGCTTTCTCGGACTCGGAAGCACCGCGGAAAACAGCGGCAGAGACGGACTTATCGACGGTATGGCGGCGGCTTTCCGCCTGATAGATCACACCGAATACGACAGATATGCCTCACGCTTGCTGAGACGTCTGAGCTGTATATCTCCGGAACAGCTTTACGATCTTTTAAGCCTTTGACTGTATCTTCCGGCTCCGAGACATACCGTCTCGGAGCCGAATTTCCGTTAAGCGGTGGCTGTTTATTTTCGAAAAAATAAGCGTAAAATGAATAAAAGCTATTGACAAAGCAAAAAATGCACGATATAATTTAATACGCTATAAAGAGAGATGCGAGGGACAGACCCTATGACCATCCGGCAACCTGCTTTTTCTGTAAGGTGCCAAAGTCTGACCGATGGTGTCTTAATATCGGGTTCGCATCCGTCGGTGGACGGGTGTTATTTTTTTGCATATTTGATCTCATATTAAAAAGGAATCGTACCCACCTTGAAAAACTTGTTTTATATCTTTTTTATATCAATGGTGCCGTTAATAGAGCTCCGCGGATCAATTCCGATCGGTGCGGCACTTGATATGCCCTGGCTTGAATGTTTTATTGTCAGTGTCCTCGGAAATATGATGCCGGTTCCGTTTATTTTGCTTTTTATCCGCAAGATCTTGGCGTTTATGAAAACAAAAAAGTCACTTGCGCCTATCGCAAATTGGGTGCTCGACCGCGCCGCAAAGCGATCTGATAAAATTACAAAATACGAAACGTGGGGACTTTTTCTTTTTGTTGCCGTTCCGCTTCCCGGAACAGGCGCTTGGACAGGTGCGCTCATTGCGGCACTGCTCGATATGCGCTTCAAATATGCTTTACCGAGTATTTTCGCGGGAGTTGCGTGCGCGGGCTTTATC
>CAZOMK010000199.1:0-2502 GCA_964580615.1 uncultured Lachnospiraceae bacterium
GAGTAAAGTGTCCTGTGGAAACCAGCATCAGAAATAAACACATCGGAGGTATTTTATGTTGTAGGGAAGATATCTATAATACACTACCTCTTTTTTTATTTTCGTTCGATTATTGACATTATATCCTCAATCGCTTTCTCTCTTGTGTCAAAATAACTTGCAGTATATGTGCAGGGACACCAATAGTAATATACTTTTCCCTCGATGTCATCGCATTGCTTTTCCTCTATCATATAAGTGTAACCACCGTTTTTATAATAAAGTTCTGCAAACTTATCCTTATCACTGTTTATAAATATTTCGATAGCTTCCGGATCCGCAGTAACTAATGGATCCAGTCCTTGTATAACATCACCTTGTATAGTATCATTTCCATTTGGAATTACTTCTTCTTTTTTATATCGGAACAAGCCCAATAACGATAATAATTTTTTCATATAGCATAACCTACTTTCTTGACAGCAAGACTACCGTCTCCACATGAGATGTTCGCGGGAACATATCGACGGGAGCGGCGCGCGTGACGTCGTAACAGTCCGACAAAGCGGAAATGTCGCGCGCTAACGTAGCCGGCTCGCACGAAATGTACACGATTCGCGACGGCAAGGTGCGCTTCAAATGCGAGATAAGCTTTGCGTCACAGCCGGCTCGCGGCGGATCGACGATAACGACGTCGGCGGTGCGGTCAAACGTCGAGGCGTCGCCTGCCGAAAATTCCGCATCAACGCCGTTCGAAAGCGCGTTTTCCCTCGCATCGCGTACAGCGGACTCAACGATCTCTATGCCGTACAGCTTGGCTTTTGCGCCCGAATTTTTCAGCACCGATATTCCGATCGTGCCCGTGCCGCAGTACAGATCCGCGACTGTTTCCCAGTCTCGAGCGTCTGCGTATTCGGCGGCAAGCGAATATAAACGCTCGGCAGAGCCGTGGTTAACCTGATAAAATGCGTCCGGTGAAATCGCAAAATCACATCCCGTGAGGATATCGTGAATCTTTTCGTCGCCGCCCAAATGAAAGAAGCTTCCGTGCGTGTCGCTCGGCTTGCGTCGGCAAAAATATCCCGACGTAAGCTCGGAAAATTCGGAACTCATCGCTTCAAAGACCGCTTTTGCGCGCGCTTTTTCCGCGTCGTCAGATGCGATCAGTATAAGCATTGTTCCGCATGAGGCGTGACGCAGACAAACGTGATGAAAACGGTCGTTTGCCGTGAGCTTTCGCACCGCGTCGAGCATTTCACCCGTCAGCTTCGAATGTATGCGACAGTCTTTGCCGCACGGGACTATCGTGTGCGAAGCGCCCTTGTAATAGCCGAGCGATCCGTCCTTTCCAATCGGGACAGTCACCTTCGTTCTCGGCTCGTATTCGCCTGCGGAAAAAATTCGCTCAAGCTCAATGTCTGCTCCCGCTCGCTTCAGCAGGGAAGCGACGTAATTTTGCTTTATTTCAAGCTCGTGCGCGTATGTGACGTGTCGGAATGAGCAGCCGCCGCAACCCGCTTCAAAGGCGGCACAGTCGGGGGTGATGCGATGCGGGGAGGGGGACTTTATCGCGGTCGGCACACCGACGGCAAACGACGATCGCACCGACGTTATTTTAACGTCGCAGACGTCTCCGTCGGCACCGCCCGTTACAAAGACTGTTTTTCCGTCGCTGTCTCTTGTAACGCCTGCGCCCATGTTGGTCATTTCAGTGATTTTCGCGTCCTTGATGATCTTTTCGTCCATACCGCTCGCTCCGAATGTAAAAATACTATTAAATAAATCAACGCTGTGTTGAAAAATCACAAATACAGCAGTATAATGTGATATATATTCGTTGAAAACGATTATACAGTATTTTACTTGTACTGTCAAGCAAGAGGAGGAGGTGCGACGTGGACGAAAAAGACAAGAAAAGTCAAAGTGAGCTGCTCGGCAGACGCGGTGAGCTTGATATAAATGCAGTCCCCGTTGCGGACGACAGCGATTACCTTCTCTCTGCCGATGACGGTGACGGAGTTTTCGTCAGCTCCATAGCGGAGGTGACGGCGGACGATATTTGCGCCGAAGCCAAGGGGAAGCGCTTCAATGCGGGAAGGCTTCTCGGAAATATTTTCGATAAGCTTGTGCTCCTCGGCGCTGTGGGAGTCTTTGTTTACTGTGTTGTAAATCTTATCATTTTGACAGTCGAGCAGGAGTCGGGCGCCGATTATTACGAGGACTACATGAAGGAATATCAGTTCTTCGTTGATCCGAGCACGTCTGTTAGCGGTGCGTCAACAATGATGCAAAGCGCCTCGGCGGAGGCGTTTGTCGCGGGTGTGTCTCAGCCGGATTCGGGAATCGTTATTTCGGATTCCGAATACAATGAGGAGCTTGAGCTTATGAAGGCGAAGCTTGCCGCGCTCAGAAACACGTATCCCGACGTGTACGGATATATAATGATCGAAGACACACATATCCTAACCCCTAGAGCGCAGCGCTCTCACAGAGAATTATATGTATAACACGATTAAGCGGGAG